>AQTU01000014.1:0-60612 GCA_000385835.1 Streptococcus mitis 13/39
CGGTTTTGGTGCGGGTTTTGTATTCTCTTTTACAATCTTACCATTTTTAGACGCATCCTTTTCTTGAGCAGATACTTTCTGAGGCGAGAAAGGCAACACCCCCATTGTATCTGAAAAAGAAACAAGTGCAAGAGTAGTTGCTGCTAAACTTGTAACCAAAAATTTTTTTGATTTTCTCATAAAAATCTCCTTTAAATTTTTATTGTTTACGATTACATTATAACAAAAATATGTATTAATATATACTAAAAGCTATTAATAGCTAAAACTCACAATCCTATCACTTGCAACTCATATAAGCCTCTCACTGCATTACAGCCGTAAATAGCTTCTGCTTGGGCTAAATCTGCCAAGGTCAAGACTTTCTCTTCTACCTGTCCTCTTTCCAGCAAATGCTGACGATAAATTCCTGGCAAGATTCCCAGTCGGATAGGCGGTGTATAGAGTTTTCCAGTGATTTTCAGAACCAAATTTCCGATAGAGGTTTCAAGTAGCTCTCCAGACTTATTATGGTAAACCTTCTCTTGTTCCCCTAGGTTCAAATGCGGTCGGTGAGTCGTTTTGAAGTAGGTAAAGGCTTGTTTCAAATTGGCTTCCTGAAGGCAAAGTTGGGCCTGACAAAAGCTTGTACTGAGGGGTGTTAATACTTGGCGATCGACTTCTATCTCTCTAGATTTGCTAAGGCTGATTCGCAAGCGGTAATCTTGATTAGCATCACAAGCCTGACACTCTTCCTCTATCTTTTGTTTCAGTTCTTCTGGATCAAAAGGATAAGCAAAATAACGACTAGCTTTTCTCAGTCTTTCCAGATGTTGTTCTTCAAACAGCAAATTCTTATGGCTGATTTTCCCAGTAGTAATTAGCTGAAAACGAGCTTGTTTACGATAGAGAACAGCTGCCTTTTGATGAACCTCACGGTATTCAGACTCCCAAGTGCTATCCCAAGTAATCCCACCTCCAACTCCATAGATGGCTTTCCCTTGATGCAGTTGAATCGTCCGAATGGCAACATTGAAAATCCGTCGTCCATTTGGAAGCAAGAGACCAATCGTTCCACAGTAGACTCCGCGCGGTTGTGGCTCCAACTCCTTAATGATTTCCATAGTCGCAATTTTTGGAGCTCCCGTTATGGAACCGCAAGGAAAGAGAGAACGGAAGATTTCAACAAGGTCAACATCCTCTCGCAACTGACTCTTGATGGTCGAAGTCATCTGCCAAACAGTAGAATACTGCTCCACTTGACACAGACGCTCCACATGCTCACTGCCCACTTCTGAAATACGGTTCATATCATTGCGCAAGAGGTCCACAATCATCATATTTTCAGAGCGATTTTTGGGATCCTGTTCCAACCAACTGGCCTGCTCCAAGTCTTCTTGATCAGTCATTCCCCGCTGAGTCGTTCCCTTCATTGGTCGCGTTGTCAACTCGCGGCCATTCTGCTCAAAAAAGAGCTCTGGGCTCATGGAAATGACTGCCATCTCGTCATGTTCCACATAGGCATTGTAGCCTGCCTCCTGCTCTACCACCATACGATTGTAGATGGCAAAAGGATTGGCAGACAACTCCTGCTTGAGTTGTACGGTGTAGTTGACCTGGTAGGTGTCCCCCTGCCGCAAATGATGGTGAATCTGAGCAATCGCCTTTTCATAGTCTGCTGCAGACGTCACTTCCTGCCAATTTGAAGGCAAATCAACCTCATCATAAGTCAGAGGAATAGGGGAAGTTTCTACGCTATCATGAACGGTAAAATATAGCAGATACTCTGCCAGTAAAGGAGCTTTATGAACTGCTAATTTCTCCTCAAAAGCAGGTGCAGCCTCGTAGCTGACATAGCCCACCACATAATAGCCTTGCTCTTGGTAGCTCTCCACTTGTGCCAGCAAATCTTCCACTTCTGCTAAATCTCTCGTTTTTAACTCTTTAATGGGCTGGGTAAAGGTGTATCTCTCCCCCAAAGCTCTAAAATCAATCACTGTTTTTCTATGCATATCTTAAGTATAGCACAAAATAAGAAAACCCTCATCCGCAAAGCAGATGAGAGATTTCGATTATTTAAAGATTGAAGTTTTAAAGCTGTTTGTTTGTTGAAGAAGTTTTTTGAATAATTTCTCTTTAAGTGATACAGTATTATCAAATTTAACTGATCCATTTTTAAGAGTTGCTTTATCTTTATCAACGGCAGCAGCAAATGCATTCTTCAAGTCTTCGTAACTACTGTATGTAGTACCGTCAATTGTAACAGGGTTAAATCCTGCTTTTGCTTTATCAACAACTTCTTTGAAGTATTCTTTCTTCCAATCTTCTAGACTACTAAATTTACCATCAGAAACTTTCTTAATGATAAAGTCATCACCTAGGGTAGCATGACCTGCTTGTTTAGACTCATTTTTCAGCATGTTAGAAGCGTAGTTTAAGAATCCTTTTTCATATCCAAAGTAACCCCACATACGGAATGTGTTATGTTTGAATGACATAGAGCCTGGAGCTCCTTCACTTGTATTACCACCATAGATACCAGCAGTGATAGGCACCGTTACATAGGCAGAGCCAAATCCAGTTGGGTCATAAGTACCATTACCAGGACCGTGTTTGGTCATGAAGTTCTTATCTACTAGGTCGTTAACAGAAGTTAAGTTATATTCTTTTTCTTCTGCATTCAAATCTCTAACGTTGTCGTATTGGTTCTTCGTATTAGCTCCACGAAGTTGCTTATCTACTTTCTTGAACCAAGCGTTGTTTAGTTCTTTACTGCCTTTATCAATTACAGCTTCTCCTTCAAGATAATCAAGAAGCATAAGCGTATCATTGAAACCTTTCATGTAATGATCGATTTCAGCGCGAGATGTAAGGTCATTTGGATTTGTGTTATACCATTGATTTCCGTCATTTGGACGTTCGTATGCCATGTTTAATCCAAGTGCTTTGAAGTCACCGTTTGGACTTGTTTCAGCAGGTGATTGCAACATACCTTGTGCAAATGCTTCTAGGTCAGTACCTTCACGGTGTCTTGAACCACCTAAGTAAACCATACGGTCATTTACGTGAGTTGTTTCGTGAGTGAAGGCTGAGATACCAAAGTCACTAATCATATCAGTAACCATGAAGAAGACTGAATCATCCTTATAAGGGTTACCGTAAATACGAGCTACAGCTCCCATACGCCAGTCAGTTGCATGATAACGACCTGTTGGTCCGTATAATTCACGGATAGGTGCTACATCTTTACCACTATTCGTATGTCCGTATTTATCTGTGCTGATTCCTTTATAGTTTTGGTTATCTAACACAGGAGTTGGTACCATGTTGTTGCTCTTAAGCAGTTGATTACGAACTTTATCTAATGATAAACGAGACCAGAAGTCTAGGTAATTTTGTTGACCTTTAGCGACTTTATTGATTTCAGCTTTGAATGCTTCACGTTCTTCGGCAGTATTCTTACCGTATTTTTCAAAGGAACTGTAAGCCATGGTATTATATGTTGAGATTAAAAACATATGCGCATCTTTCAAGTTAAGAAGTGGTAGAATCATTTTACCATGCATGTCGTTGTTTAATCCCTCGTAGGCTCTGTGTTTCTTATTAGCAAATTCAGGAGTTGTTGTTTTAGGTTCAACAATATATACATTATCTTTAGTAGCTTTTATGAACCAATCGTTTAAGTCTGTGTCACTTGTGAAGAGACGCATATTATAGTCTAAGAAACTGTTTAACTCGCCTATACCGATAACTCCACCGATCGTTTCGCGATAAGCTTCTAAAGTTCTATCACCTTTAATGTTACTTTCTTTAGAACCAACCTTAATCAAGAAGTCTAACACACTAACATTCTTACCATAGAAGTCAGGTTTGAATAGCATTAATTCTTTAATGTTAAAGTCATCGAATTTAACACCGTAGTAACGATTTAGGTAAGATAATCCAAGAAGGACTGCGGCCTTATTGTCATCGATTTTCTTAATCAAGGCACGTTTTGCAGCTTCATCAGTGTTAAGCTGGTGATCTTCATTTTGAACTAACTTCGTAACGAATTTATTAAGATTATCTTTAACGTACTTGAAGCTTTCTTCTAAGTACAAATCCTTAATTGCATTGACTTTGTTGCCACCAGTTCTACCCAAGTGTTGGTAAATCGGGTCAGATTGCAATTCAACTGGACTTAACTTGCTTTCGATAGCGCTGATTAAATCTGAACGATCTTTAACCACCATATTTGGTGTATAAACGACTTCACCAAGCTCAGCGACACTGTATTCTTTCACTTGTTTCACTTTAGATTCTTTCGGTGAAATCGTAAAGATATCTTTTGTCTTATCAGCGTAGTGAACCAAAATATGGTCAGCATCTGTAAGGTCTGTGACAAAGTCATTGCCTTTCATCGCCGTTACAGATAACACTTCTTTCGTTAATAAGTTTGAACCTTCTGCAAGCTTGTTCCCTTGGTTGACAATCCATTCTTTGTTGTAGAACGGTTGAAGTTTTTCAACATTACGGTAAGCAAGTTCACGAGAAGCATCGTAATCTTGAGTGTCCTTGTAAGTGTCAGATTTTGGTTTTACATTATTTAGTGTATCTGAAACAAGAGGATTGATAACATAATCATTAGCTGTAATTCCTAATGTTGCAATTTTCTTATCTGCTTCTTCTTGAGAAACCTCTTTAATTCTATCAGAGGTAGAGAATCTAAATGAACGCTTACCTGTACTTACATCTTTAACTATAAAGTTACGTTCTAATGCATTGTTTGAGAAGTAACCATCATCTTCAGCAATATCTTTAGATCCATAGAATACTTCACCATTTTCAACTTTCATCATAGACACAGAGTCAGCAACTTTACCCCATGCCCAGTTTTTACTGATAAATCCACCTGTTTCAACAGGATCTTTTACTTTAATAGTTCCTTTTGTAACAGCATTACGGACAGCCCCGTATTTACCGATTCCGTTAGGGTCACCACTGTTGTCCGTTCTAGCAACAAGACCACCAATACGAGCTTTATTAGCTACCATATTAGCATCTACATAAGCTTTATCTATATTACCTTTCCAAAGCTCTCCGGCAATACCACCGAAATCCCAACCTCTGTTACCAACACCAGTAAGATTGCCGATGAATGCAACATTTGTTAATTGAGCTCCCGTATCTCCTTTATTAATAATACCAGCAATTCCATCTCTTCCAAGAATGCTACCAGTTACTTTAATATTTTCAACCGTAGCATTTTTAACAGTTCTAGCAAGAGCAGAAATATTGTCAACCCAAGGCATATTAATATCAACATTAGCCAAGTTGACATCTTTAACAGAACCACCTTCAATACCACCAAATAGTTGACGAGACATATTGTGGATTGAATAACGTTGTCCGTTAACACTTGATAACTTACCTTTAAATGTACCAGGGACATACTCTTTATTTGGAGTTGGTACATTGGCTGCGTTTAGATCTGCACCAAGTTTAAACTCACCACTAGGGTTAGCTTTCATATCTTTTACAAGCTCGTTGAAGTTGTAATAAACATTACCTTCTTTTAATTTTTGTTTTTCAAAGTAATGAACATACTCTTCGCTAAGTGTGTTATCAGCATTCCGTTGAATCAAATCTGGTGCTTTGGCAGTTACTTTGTATAAAGTTTTTCCGTCTTTTTCTACTTCTTCAATCTTGTCAACAGCCAATCTTGTAACTTTGTTGTCGTGAGTTGTAACTCGTAGGTAAAGTGGAGCAAGATCAGCTGGTTTTTCTGTCAGCAAACTAGTGTCTGTTTCGTTACCATCAGCGTCCACACTCATCAAGCTTGTTTCTTTGATGTTTTTGATTTCAACTTTTTTGAGGTCAATTCTTAGCGGTTCTTCCTTCAGAACCTCTTCCTCATCACCCTCACCACGGTCATAAACCATCTTCGTTTCAAGTTTATAATCCTTGTAGTACTGCAAATCTGTCAAGGTCGTTGTCAAGTCGTCTGGTGAAACATTCAAAGTTTTTACAATTTCATCACCCTTTTTCAGAGTTAGAGTGATAGATTTAATGGCTGCCTTACTTGGATTTTCCAAATTATAACGAATTTGAGATGATCGTTTCAAATCATTAACATCAACAAGTGACAAACTTAAGATTGGTTTTTCAAAGTTTTTAGTTCCTAATTTGACGATACGATCTTGGTCTAACTCCAGAACCTGTTCCACAATTTTCGGTGCTTCTTCAGTTTTTAAACCTTTGATAGTTCTGTAAGTCTTGGTAACTTTTTTCTGCCCATCTTTTCCTTCTTGGACAGTAACTCTTTCACCCTTTTTCAGTTGGTCATCTTCTTTAAGAACTTCCTTAAATGGAATCTTTTCAAGACTTTCTTCTACAAGAGCTCCTTCAATTGGTTTTGTCCCACGGCTTATTTTTTTAGTGACTGGTTCTTTGACGACAGTAGTTGTTGTATTTAAAACTTGGCAGTCTCAGCACCTTCGAGAGTCTTATAAGTCGTTTTGGTAATTTTACTGCCCTTTTCTCCATCTTGAACTACAGTTTCTTCATCCGTATATTTGGTTGGATCCTCGATAATTTCTGTCTTATAGTCAATCTCAGTAGTAGTTTCTTTCGTAACCGCGCCCTCAGTTACTTTGTACTCAGGTAACTGTTCTTGTACAAGGGCTTGATCTGCTTTACCTTCCTCTTGGGTACCTTTTACTTCTACTTGGGCTTCTGGTAATTTTGGTTGTGTGAGAGCTTGACCTGCTTTACCTTCTTCTTGAGTGCCCTTCATTTCAACTGGAGCCTCTGGCAATTCGGGTTGTGTGAGAGATTGTCCTGCCTTACCTTCTTCTTGGGTTCCTTTGGCTTCTACTGGGGCTTCTGGTAATTCAGCTTGTGTTAAGGCTTGACCTACCTTCCCTTCTTCTTGCGTACCTTTTGCTACTTGATGCGTTGGTTCAGCTTGTGGGGTTGGAGTTGGGGCAGGTTGCAACTCTTTCTTCGTTCCGACTGCAATGACTTGTGACACAGGATTTTGAACCACTTGGTCTTCGACGACTTCTCTAACTTCTTGACCATTAACCATTGATACTTTGGTTACAAGGCGACGCTGACCCTTTACTCCAGCTGTTACGATACGAGTCTGTCCTTTTGCTAGATTAGCATCTGGGCTTGTGACTGTTTCAAACGGAATCTCCACCAAGCTCTCTTCCTGTCTTGTCTGAGGCTTCTCAGAAACTGGTTTTTCTTCAACAGCAGGAGCAACTGGAGTTTGTGCCAAAGGTTTTTCAACAACAGGTTGGGGAGTGACAGCAGGTTTTTCTTGAACGACTTCTGTCTTCTCGATTTCATTTGCACTTTGCTTTTCTACTGGCAACTGAGGCTTCTCAGCTGAAGCTGGTCTTGATGGATGGAGTTCTGCTTCCTTGAAGTATCCGATGTATTCATAGCCATCAATATGAATAACTCCTTTAGCCAAACCTTCATGTGTAGAGGCTGAAATAGTTTGGTTATAAGAAAGCAATTCTTTATTTTCAAATGCAAAGGCAGTAAAAGGTACAAAATTGCTGACTCCAATAGAGCTGATTAACAGAACCCCAAGTACTTTACTGCGGTGTTTCTTTGAAACTAATAGAACCGCTAGCGAGGCTGTTGCCAAGCCAAGACCTGCTAGAGCGACTTCCTTACTTCCTGTGTAAGGAAGTTGTTGACTGGTAGTCGCCTTTTTACGATAAACTACATAAAGAATATCATCATCTTGAAATTCTGTAGGAACCTCATGATGAATCAGAGCTTTTTCAGACTCAGTCAATTCCTGCTCCGCCAAATAACGGTAATGAACACTATGAGCACCACCGACTTCATTGGCATACACCTTATCTACTGAAAGGGTACTGGCACCAAAAAGGAAGGCACCAATGGCTACAGGACCTACCCCAACAGTTAGCTTACGAATCGAATATTTGGTAATCTTTTCTAGTTGTTGTTTTGTTTTTCTCATTCTTATGACTTTCTAATAGAATCTTGCGGATAGTACGCACGCGCACCACCAATTAATTTTGGACGACTTGCAAGAGCCGTTACATGGGCATGCCCAATCTCTCTCAAAAGAGGGCGAATTGGAACCTGAACATGCTTGACATGCATGCCAATTGCAGTGTCTCCGATATCCAATCCAGCATGAGCCTTGATAAATTCAACCTCAACTGGATCCTGCATAAACTTGAAGGCTGCCAATTGACCCGAACCTCCTGCATGAAGAGTAGGAAGGACACTAACTATTTCCAGACCAAACTGTTCTGCCACCTGACGTTCAACGACGAGGGCCCGATTGACATGTTCACAACCCTGAACAGCTAGATGAATTCCTTTTTCCTCTAGGATATCCAAGATGGTCTTCACAATAATTTCCCCAATTTCTTGGCTGGATTCCTTGCCAATCTGACCACCTATCACCTCACTAGAAGAAAGGCCCAAAACAAAGATAGATCCTTGCTTCAAATTGGCCTTTTCCAATACATCTTTTACAATCTGGCTTGTCTCTCTTTGAATGTCTTTTTCCTTCATACTTTATACCTCTTTTGTCATTATCTATCATATCGTTTTTTCTACGTTTTAGCAAGATAGACAACTTAGAAAGCTTGCCCAATTACGCATAAAACTCCCAGAATTGACTGGGAGTTAACTAGTTTCTATTCTATTTATGTATATTTCAACTGTCGTACCTTTTGAGGGAATAGAATCAATCTTCATTTGGTAATCTTCTCCAAAATGAAGTTTGAGCCGTTGATCAACATTTTGAAGACCAACTCCCCCACGTTTGAGTTGACTTTGACTACTATCGCCAGCATCTTGGAAACCAACTCCATCATCCTCAATACGGATGACCAATCCTGAATCCTGTTTCTGGACAGAAACTTTAATATGACCCTGACCTTCCTTTTCCTTAATGCCATGGTAAAGGGCATTTTCTACCAAGGGTTGTAACACCAACTTGGGCAAGACTAGCTTATCAAAGGCAGAATTTTCATCAATCTCATATTCCAGCTTATCTCCATAGCGTTGTTTCTGGATAAAGAGATACTGGCGGACATGATTGATTTCGTCAGACAGGCAAATCAAATCTTTACCCTGATTGAGCGCCAAGCGGAAATAGGTTGCCAAAGACTTGGTCACCTGAACCACTCGCTGACTGTCCTGAAATTCAGCCATCCAGATGATAGTGTCTAAGGTATTATAGAGGAAATGCGGATTAATCTGGCTTGATAGGGCTTGAAGTTGGTACTGACGGGTCGTTTCCTCCTGGCTACGAATATCCATCATCAACTGATCAATCTGATCCAACATGGCATTGAACTGGCGAGTCACCTCTCTCAGTTCATAGGCACCAGTTTCCTTGGCACGAAGATTTTGAGAACCAGAAGCAATCTCCAGCATGGTTTCTCTCAAATCCTTCAAAGGGGCAATCCAGCGTTTAAGAGTAAGCCACACCAAACAGAGACAGGCAAGAAGTGATGTGAAACTAGCCCCTAGCAAGGTCCACAAGAGTTGACTCCGAACCTTGTCTAACTTTTCCAGTGAAGACACGCCTATAACTGTCCAATCTGTTCCTACAATCTTTTCTTGACTGACGTAGGATTTGTGATCTGGAGTATAGCCCTGCCCTGTCTCAATATAGGATTTCATGGCTTCCATCTCGCTAGCTGAGCTATAGACTGTGTGTTGAGGATGGTAAACAAATTCATGGTTTTCATTGATGATAAAGGCAAAGCCCTGCTGACCCAACTGGAGTTGATTGAGATAGGCTTCCAGAGTTTCATAGGAAATATCTAAACGAAGAACGCCCAAATCGGCTCCCTTTGCATCAAGAAGTTCCTGAGTGACAGAAATAACCCATTGACTATCTGATTTATGAGCTGGGGTCAAAACTGGCTTAGCACCCTGATGAATGGCCTTTTGGTACCAATCCTCAGTCATCATATCTGAAGATGTTTTCATCTGCACAGTGTCATCTGTAGAAATGAGCTGACCAGACTTGGTTACCAGCACAACAGCTTTCAAGTCCTGATCTGACTTCAAGATGGTCAAAAATAGATCTCGAATTCCCTTTACCTTGTCTTGACTGGGATTCTCAGCATAGGCTAGGACATCCGTCTGCTGGGTCAAACTGGTCGAGGTGGTTTCTAGTTTTTGGATATAAGACTGGATAAAGTGGCTAGTCTGACTGATAGTCGTTTGGCTATCGCCTTCAATGGTGGCCTCAATGGCTGATGAACTAGATCGATAGTAGAAAGTCCCAACCACAGCTAGGAGAATGAGAAAAACCAGAAAGATGGAAATAACCATTCTAACTAGAAGAGACGAACGCTTCATCGACCTTCTCCCTTCTTAAACTGACGAGGTGTCACACCCGCAATCTGTTTAAAACGTTGGGTAAAGTAGTTCATATCTTCAAAGCCAACCTTCTCTGCAATCTCGTAAATCTTCAGATCTGTAGTTAAAAGCAAGAGCTTGGCTTGTTTGACACGTTCTCTCACCAGATAATCCTGAAAAGGCAGGCCCAACTCTTTCTTAATCAAAGAACTCAGATAAGTCGGGCTAAATCCCAAGTCACTGGCTAAAGATTTTAAACTGAATTGACTATCAGCTAGATGAGACTGGATTTTCTGAGCCATATTTCCCTCAAACTTATCAGTCAATAGATCTTGTAACTGTTCCTCTTTCTCTTCCTTATCCAACTTTTGCTTGATTTTCCCCAACATTTCCTCAATATCCTGACGAGAAAAGGGCTTGAGCAGGTAGTCATCCACACCGAGTTTGACAGCAGACAAGGCATAATCAAAATCATCATAACCTGTTAAAAAGACCAAATGAACCTGAGGATAGGTTTCTCGGACCAGACTGGCTAACTGGATGCCATTTAGCTGAGGCATGTTGATATCGGTTAAAATGATATCTGGCACCTGCTTTTGTATCAATTCCCAAGCCTGCCTTCCATTTTCAGCCTGACCGATGATTTCCATATCGTAAGCTGCTACATTGACAAGCTTGGTCAAGCCTTGTCTTACCAGATATTCATCTTCTACGATTAAGATTGTATAGGTCATGCTTCTCTCCTTTGTCACTTACTAGTATCAGTATAGCAAAATTCTCCTCTAACTGCTTAGGAAAGCCCTCTTAATCAACATAATCTAGTAAATAAGCGTAGCCTTTTTCTTCCATTTGGTCTTTAGGAATAAAGCGGATGGAAAGACTATTAATACAGTAGCGCAAGCCACCCTTGTCCTGTGGTCCATCCGTAAAGACATGGCCAAGGTGAGAATCTCCAACTCGGCTTCGCACTTCCATTCGCGTCATATTGTAAGACTTATCTTCCTTGTAAGTAGCAACATCTGGACTGATTGGTTGGGTGAAACTAGGCCATCCACAACCAGACTCAAACTTGTCCTTTGATGAAAAGAGGGGTTCGCCAGTTGCCACATCCACATAGATACCAGATTCAAATTTATCCCAGTAACGGTTTGAGAAAGCCCGTTCTGTTTGATTTTTCTGGGTAACTGCATACTCCTCAGGTGACAGGGTCTTTTTCAATTCTTCATCGCTTGGTTTGGGATATTTGCTGGCATCGATGACGGGGTAGGCTGCCTGATTGACATTGATATGACAGTAGCCATTTGGATTTTTCTTGAGATAGTCTTGGTGGTAATCCTCTGCCACTACAAAATTCTTCAAGGTCTCCTTTTCAACTGCTAGAGGTTGATCGTATTTCTTAGCCACCTCATCAAAGACTTGGTTAATCACCTCTAAATCCTTGTCATCTGTGTAATAAACACCAGTACGGTACTGGGTTCCCACATCATTTCCTTGTTTATTTTTGCTGGTTGGATTGATAATGCGGAAATAGTGAAGAAGGATTTCCTTGAGGGAAATTTGATTGGCATCATAAGTAACATGGACAGTCTCCGCATGTCCTGTTTGGTTAATCAATTCGTACTTGGTTGTTTCCCCTCTACCATTTGCATAGCCTGAAACGGCATCCGTCACTCCGGGAACTCGAGAAAAATACTCCTCAACTCCCCAGAAACAACCTCCAGCCAGATAAATTTCGTGCAAGTCTGCATCTTTACTCACTTCTGTTTTTTTCACTGTTTTTCCTCCTTGGCTAACTGATGCTTTCTCAATTTGAGAGCTATCTGACTGCCCTGCATTTCGCATCAATAGAAAATAGAAACCGCTTATGGCTAGGAAAAAGATTCCTGCCAAAACAAACAATTTTACTTTATCATTCATAATCTTTCTCTACCCCATTTCTTTCAATGTTTTTAAAATCATATTCTTATCCATAAAACCAGGTTGCGTTTTGACCAGCTTGCCTTCCTTGTCTATAAAGGCTTGAGTTGGGTAAGAACGGACACCATAACTTTCCAAAAGTTTGCCTGACGGGTCAATTAGAACTGGGAAATTTTTATAATCCAAGCCCTTGTACCAGTTCTTAAAGTCTGCTTCTGCTTGTTCCCCCTTGTGTCCAGGAGACACCACTGTCAAGACCACATAATCATCACCAGCATCTTTAGCAATTTCATCCGTATCTGGAAGACTGGCCAAACAGATGGAACACCAAGAAGCCCAGAATTTGAGATAGACCTTCTTGCCCTTGTAATCAGACAAGCGGTAGGTCTTGCCGTCTACTCCCATCAGTTCAAAATCAGCAACCGCCTGACCTTTAGTCGCAGTTTGTGAACTGACTTGTTCTGTTTTGGTTTGCTCCTTCATAGTAGCTTCGTCTGACATATTTTTAGCAGAACAGGCTGCCAAGCAACAGATTGTGCCGACTCCAAGGAGACATGTTTGCCATTTTTTCATTTCTTCTTCCTCTCTATTCAAATAATGTAGTTAAAATGGAAGCATTTCCCAAAAGCACCAAGATTCCCATTACGATAATGAGGAAACCACCCACTTTTTTGAGGGTTCCGAGGTAGGGATGGAGTTTTCGGAAATGTTTCAAAACATAGCTGGAGGCAAGAGCTAGAACCAAAAATGGTAGCGCCAAACCCAGCGTGTAAACCAACATGAGACCAGCTCCCTGCCAAGCACCTGAGCCACCTGAAGCCGCTAAAGCCAAAACAGAGCCAAGAACCGGCCCGACACAAGGCGTCCAAGCAAAACTAAAGGTCAATCCCAGTAAAAATGCCTGACTATAGCCGTTACCCTTTTGTCCCTGCCTCTGTAATTGTAGCCTTCTTTCCTTGTAGAGTCCCTTCAAATGTAAGACTTCCATCTGGTGCAAGCCCAAGAGAATGATGACCGCACCCGTCACATACTGAAACCAAGAAGCATACAGCAAATTGCCTAAAAAACCAGCTCCATAGCCTAGTAAGATAAAAACAAAGGATATCCCTGCTATAAAGGCCAAAGTTCGCAATAGACTAACAAATGAGATTGAATATTTTCCACTAGAAGCCTGAGCACCATCTTTGTCATCCAATAAAACCCCTGCATAAACTGGTAACAAGGGTAAGATACAAGGAGAAAAGAAGGAGAGAATTCCAGCAAGAAATACACTGATAAAAAAGATTATATTATCCATTGCTTTCCTCCATTCTTTGATTTGATAGGACTATTATAGCCCCAAAATTCAAGAAAAAACAGGGACAATGATAGGGAAAAATAGGAATTTAATCAGGTTATGTAAAAAATATTGCAAAAAAAGCCAGACACAGTCTGACTTTGATGGAAACAGAAAAGAAATTTCACTAGTCTTCCCTACTTATCTGGTAATAAATAAGGTCCGAAAGATAGCCTTTTCTCTCTACACCGTTGGTAATAGTCTTTAGATAGGACATTCCAGCCTTCTCCATGACACGACCTGAAGCTGGATTGAGACTGGCATAACGTGCTCTGACATCTTGAAAACCTGCTTGAGTAAAACAGAAATCCAAGACAGCTTTCAAGGCCTCCGTCATTATACCATGACCCCAGTATTTCTTGCCTAGAACATAGCCAATTTCACAAGAAGAATCGTTCTCATCTATTGTAACGATGCTGATATCTCCGATCACTTGCCCTGGGTTTTCTTTTAGGCAAATGGCCCATTTGTAATAGTTGGGATTAGCATAGGAGGCAATCCAATTACGAATCGAGTTCCGAGTCACCTCGACATCAGGATGGGGATCCCAAGTGACGTAGGTTAGATTCTCAGCAGATGAAGCCCAATTCTGAAACATGGCTTCTGCATCACTTTCCAAAAATTTTCGCAAGATTAAACGATCTGTCTGTAATATTTGCGTACCGATTGCTTTCATGACGCTACCTCGCTTTCTGATAGATGATTCTCTGCCCAACTTCAACTTCAATTTAAATTTACTTTGCTTTTGAATTTCAAGGTAATAAGTTAAAAAAATCCACTGGTCCTTCCTCGCTTACCTGTTTCCATACTCGGGGTAAAAAGGTCCCCTGGAGGTTTTTCTTGCTTTTGAATTTCAAGGTAATAAGCTAAAAAGGTCCCCCGGACCTTCTTCGCTTTCTTATTTCTAGGATCAGGGTAAAAAGACTAAACTCAGTAATAACAAAAAAACAAGTTTTTCATCTAGTTCATTGACGCAGTCGCTGTCTGGTTTGAAATACGCTCTAGCAAGCTTTTTCAAATCTAGTCATCGTTGCGGGGGTGAGACGACGAAATCGAACTCTGTGAGTTACCGAACCTTCTCTCACTTTCTTATTTCAAGGTAAGAGGCTGAAAACCTCCACTGGAGGTTTTCACTCCCAAAAGTCATCAAATACAGTGATGGGGAGGTGGCGTTTATGTTGACCTTTATGCCACCAGTTTTCGATTCTTGCTTGGGCTTCTGGGCTGATTGTTTTTCCTTCTAGGTAGTCATCAATTTCTTCATAAGTAACTCCGAGGGCTACTTCGTCAGCTAGGCCTGGTTTGTCTTCTTCTAGGTCTGCTGTTGGGATTTTTTCATAAAGGGCTGGGTCTGCACCAAGTTCCTGCAAGAGTTGTTTTCCTTGGCGCTTATTGAGGCGGTAAAGAGGGAGAATATCCGCACCACCATCACCAAACTTGGTAAAGAAACCTGTGATATTTTCCGCGGCGTGGTCTGTTCCAATGACCGCTCCGCTATGGGAACCAGCAAGGGCATACTGAGCAATCATACGGCAACGAGCCTTGATATTGCCCTTGTTAAAATCTGAAACAGGACTACCTGTCGCATCAACTGCAGCTGTCATGGCATCAGCTGATTCCTTGATATTGACGACTAAACTGACATCTGGTTGGATGAATGATAAGGCTTTTTGAGCATCTGCTTCATCAGCTTGCACTCCATATGGCAGGCGAACAGCGATAAATTTGTAGCTGTCGTCTCCCGTTTCTGATCGCAGCTCTTCCATGGCCAGTTGAGCCAATCGTCCTGCTAAGGTTGAATCTTGTCCTCCAGAAATCCCTAGTACAAAGGTTTTTAGGAAGGGATGTTTTTTCAGGTATCTTTTTAAGAAATCAATGGAACGGCGGATTTCTTCCTGGGCATCAATCACTGGTTTCACGCCCAGTTCTTGGATAATCGTTTCTTGCAAACTCATTCTTCTTCTCCTTCACCAAGGGCTTCCTTACGCATTTTGTCAATCAAGTCCATCTTGTCTTGCCATACATCACGCGCCAAATCCACTGGATAATGCTGCGGATTGAGCACACGCTTGTACTCATCCCAAAGCTTGTCAAATTCCTTACGAGCATAATCCTGAATCTCAGTCAAGCTAGGCAGCTTGTAAATCAATTTTCCGTCTTTGAAGATATCCACCAAGAGAGGAACGGCATCAAAATTACGAACGGTCTTCTTGATGTAGGTATAAGTCGGATGGAACATCTTGATTTCTGTCATGTCGCTCACATCCACACCGTCATAAGTGATATAGTCTCCTTCTGACTTACCTTTTTCACGACTGGTAATGCGCCACACCTGCTTCTTACCTGGCGTAGACACTTTTTCCGCATTATTAGACAGCTTGATCGTATTGCGCATGTTCCCATTTTCATCTTCAATGGCCACAATCTTATAAACTGCACCAAGAGCTGGCTGGTCATAAGCTGTGATTAGCTTGGTACCCACGCCCCAGACATCAATCTTGGCCTTTTGCATCTTGAGGTTGAGGATAGTATTTTCGTCCAAATCATTAGAAGCATAAATCTTAGCCTCTGTAAATCCAGCCTCGTCCAGTTGCTGACGAACTTTCTTGGAAATGTAGGCAATATCCCCAGAATCAATCCGCACACCCATAAAGTTAATCTGGTCACCTAGCTCACGAGCCACCTGAATAGCAGCGGGTACCCCAATGCGAAGGGTGTCATAGGTGTCCACAAGAAATACACAGTTTTTGTGGGTCGCAGCATAAGCCTTGAAAGCCTCATAATCATTGCCATAAACCTGCACCAAGGCATGGGCATGAGTCCCCAAGACAGGAATGTCAAAGAGTTTACCAGCGCGCACGTTGCTGGTTCCATTGGCGCCACCAATCACCGCTGCGCGTGTTCCCCAGATAGCCGCATCCATTTCTTGAGCCCGACGTGTCCCAAACTCCATCAAGGTTCATCTTCAATAACCGAGCGAATACGAGCTGCCTTAGTCGCCACTAATGTCTGGTAGTTGACGATGTTCAAAAGAGCCGTTTCGACCAATTGACATTGGGCTAGAGGACCTTCCACCTGCACAATCGGTTCATTAGCAAAAACCAAGTCCCCTTCTTGGGCAGAACGAACGGTCAACTCCAACTTGAAATTGCGGAGGTAGTCCAAGAATGCCCCATGATAGCCTAGCGACTCCAAATAGGCAATATCACTATCTGAAAAACGCAGGTTTTCAAGATAACTCACAATTCTTTCCAAACCTGCAAAAACCGCATAGCCATTCTTAAAAGGCTGCTGGCGGAAATAAACCTCAAAAACCGCCTTTTTATTGTGAATCCCCTGGTCAAAGTAAACCTGCATCATGTTAATCTGGTACAAGTCCGTGTGCAATGTCAAACTATCATCTGGATACATACTTTTCCTACTTCCTTAGCTAGAAACCCATAAAAATTTTCAAAACTTTCATGTGTTCCAATAAATTAGTACTATTATATCACATTTTAGCTGGATTGAGAAAAGAGTAACAAGCTATTCTCCACTCTCCAGTTCATCCATGTCTTGTTCAAACTTTTTCTGAGCCCATTCGCCATAGCTCTTAAGACCAAGATTGCCAATAAAGACCCAGGGAAGGTAAATGACATAAGTAATTGCCCAAGCAGATAGGTATTTAAAATTCAAAGGATTGTGCTGATAAATTTCTATGTTGAATTGATAATTCTGTAACATCAAAAGAGCCGTAATAGCCAAGGTTAAGAAAAAACAACCCAAAATCGTAAAATGAAAACGACTATAGTAGGTCACTCCCAGATAACGGGCACGATTGAAAAAGAAGAAAATTCCTACTATCAGAGTATATACTAGAAAATTCGGATTAAAAAGAGAGGGAGCTAATACAGCCACCAAATAGCTTAGAAGTACAAGCCCAATAAAGAGGGAAAAAGATTCTGCCCCAGCTTTATTGATTAGTTGTTCTTCTCTTTCGTCAAGTAATTGATAATGAATAAATTTATTTACCATCTTCTTCCTCCCAAAATAGTTGGTCTAGGGTTTTCCCTAAACATCTGCAAATGGACTGGCAGAGCGAGAGACTGGGATTGTATTTTCCAGCCTCTATCAAACCAATAGTCTGGCGCGTCACCCCGACAGCTTCTGCCAGTTGACCTTGAGTTAAATCAAGCTCTACACGAGCTAATTTTAATTTTAAATTTTTAGCCACCTGCGTCCTCCTTATAGTTTTAATACTCATCTACTCTTAAAAAATACAAAACCAACACAAGCTGTCAGCTATTTATTATAACCTCATTAATAGCACTCCAATATTATCTTCAGCCTAAAATCAGTATGTTGGATTGTTTGAAATAAACTTCCTGGTTTGCTATTTGATTTTTTGTTTAGTATTAGCTTTAGTAGGGTCTTTTAAACGAGTTTTGATTGATTGTATTTCTTATTTTGTTGATTTCATATCACTATTATATAATGCTTTTGGAAATGAGTCTAGCATAAGACAAAAACGTGTACACTGCAAGAGCAAGGGCATAGCAAGATGACTGATTTTTTTACTAGATTTTAAGTCTGCAAAATAATACTAAACGAAACTAAAATGAATACTCCTTGCTTTTCTTAAGAGTGAAAAAATACAATAAAATGATTGTAGTGATTACCACAAGATACTGACTAATAGACATCGTATTTGAAGCAACAAATACAGGTAAGGAATAAAAAGGAAGAAGTTCAATTGCTTTGATAAACAAATCATTACTAGTATTCATCATAATCGTATTTAATATATTAGGGATAAATAGTAGTAAAGCTACTAAAATACCAAATATCAAGCCACTTTTCAATTTGTATAAATAGAAAGTGTAAGATAATAGAAAATAAAATAGGACTAACAAAATTGTATTGACTACAATGGCTACTATAAAATCTAATCCTAAATCACCTGGAATACCCAATTTACTTACGATGACTAGTAACAAAATACCATTCAAAGCATAAATAATAGAAACTGAGATGGCATATAGAAAATTGGACAAGACGTAAATCATCCGATTTTTCTGTTGATTATAAAATAAACTTATCGTATTGTGGGAAAAATCCCTGCTAATAATTCGGTTAGCATGTATAACAGCCATTAACATACCGAGCATGGCATAAAAATTTGAAATATGCTTAATACCAAGTGATGTCCCTTGAGTCTTTAAAATAAAGAATGTAACCAGTAGCGGCGGTATAAACGAGATAATCAATCCGAGATATATTACGCCTGATGAATATAAATCTCTTATATTTTCCTTAAGAAAATTCAATTTATTTAATTTCATGATTATAACCTTCCTTTATTTTGAACGATTTAGATAAATATCTTTAAGCGTCTCTTTTTTAGTTTCAAAATCAACTACTTTAATAGAGTTTTCGTTAAAAAATTTAAAAAGCTCACTACTTTGAATATTCCCAGACATTGTAATTTTCAGTCCCTCTTCCTGAACAATATCCCCAAATTCTTGTTTGGTAATGAAAATGTCTTTATCTGTAGCTGATGAAAAAGCTATCTCAAACAAGCAATTATGACTATCTTTTCCTACTTTTTGGAATGTCAAAAACCCGTTCTTCAAGAAAAGAACCCTCTCACAAATTTCTTCAATATCTTCTAATTTATGACTCGATATTAAAATTCCCACATTTTCATGTAAAGCTAAGTTTTTTAGAACCGCTAAAACTATTTGTGATGATTCAATATCTAAACCATTAGTCGGTTCATCTAAAATCAATATATCAGGTTCCATAACGAGAGTTAGAAGCAAAGCTAATTTTTGTTTTGTACCCAAAGAATAGGTCTTTACTTTTTTATTAATAGACTGAGTCAAATCTAACTCTTGGATCAAACTTCCAAATCTTTCTTGATTGTAGTCAACACCATATAAATTTGACAAATATTTTAAATTCTCTAAACCTGTTTTAGATAAAAATAATTTTGGTTCTTCAATTAAATAGCCAACATTATCACTACTTATAATATTCCCTGAAGTCGGTTGATTATTCTGAACAAGAATTTTCATCAACGTACTCTTACCAACTCCATTTCTCCCTACTAGACCAACAATTTCACCCTTGTTAAGTGCAAAATTTATATCTTTGAGAATGATTGAATGACCATAATGCTTACTTACATTTATAACTTCCATTTTTTATTCCTCCATTAATATTCTTGGTTTTCTCTTTGATTCTCATTAATTTTAAAAAGTTGCGCCTCTTTTTAACAACATTATATCATATATCTAACTTAATGCAATATATAAATGTCATTTTGTAAAATTTTATTAACAAAAAACTCTCTACCATAAAAATAGAGAGTGTTAAGTTTAAATATAGGATTTCAAAATATCGACGACATCACTTCTTTTCTTAACCTGATAGGACTTGATTCCCAATTTCTCAGCTACGATTGCATTGTCTTCAATATCGTCTAGAAAGACACAATTTGTAGAATTTAACTGGTATTTATCGAGAATCCCCTTCATACTTATGTCAAGAACCCCTCTTTGCCTTATACTTTCATATTCACCTTACAAATCCTTTTGGTAATAATATCTTTGCCCAATGTAGGGATAGTCTTGTAAGGTAAAGACTTCCTTGTAGCCATGCCTTTTATAAAAATCTGGAGCTTGAAACTGGTAAGTATTGACAAAAGCAAATCGACAGTTTCGATTCTTAGCTTCAGTTTCTGCTTGCTGCAATAGTCTTGAACCGATTCCTTGCTCCCTCAGTTCCTCTTTTACAAATAAATACTCGATTTCTAGCCAATTTCCAAAAGTCTCTGCTATCAAACCTGCCAGGAGATTGCCCTTTTCATCTTCGACATAAAGATTAAGCGGCTCACTTTCAGCTTCTTCTCGTTTTGAACGGTTATAAACACGAATCAAATTCCCAATTTCTTGTGCCTTCTGGGATTCTTTATTTTCCAATCTAAAGTACATCTAAACCTCCTTAAACACTGTTACAGCTTGATTATAGTCTTATTTCAATAGACTGTCAAACTAGCAAAAACTCACCAAGCGAAGTTGATGAGTTTCAAATCTATTTTCTAAATTTCCACTGGCTGTAAATACCAAAACCGATAATCCAGATAGCTGATCCAATTGCTCCTACAAATGTAGACACTTGCAAAAAGAGGGTTACAAAGACAAAGGCAAAGAAGAGCATGGTTAACGGATTTAGGAAACGATAATGGGGCATAAGATAGCCATCCGCCATAAAGTCTGGTGACTTGCGATACTTGAGGTGAGCCACCATAATCAAGATATAGATAGCAATATAGACACCTGATGATGAGGCTGTAATCAAGGCAAAGGCATCCGAAACTCCTGGCAAGACGTTGATAAAGGCAGCTAGGGCAATCAAGATTGCTGAAGCGATGATGGCATTTTGTGGCACATTATGGCGAGAAAGGGTATCCGCCTTGATTGCTTTTAGGAATGGATTTGGCGAATCATGGGCAATCTGGTACAAATGACGACCTGTTGAATAAAGGGTTGAGTTAAGGGCAGATGCTGCTGATGTCAAAACGACGAAGTTAATCAAGGCTGCCGCCCACTTGATACCGGCCAATTCAAATACTGTAACAAAAGGTGAATCAGCAGAGGCAAGCTCACGCCAAGGAATGATAGCCATAATGGCTAAGAGGGCACCACCGTAGAAAAAGGCGATACGCAAAGGAATTTCCTTAACGGCTTTTGGCAAAACCTGACGCGGATTCTTGGTTTCAGAAGTTGTGACCCCGATAAACTCAATCATGAGGTAGGCAAAGAAAACCATCTGGAAGGCCATGACAAAGTTCACTCCACCATTAGGGAAGAGGGAGAAATTGTCAGCAATATTAGCCAAACTTGCTACTCCATGAGGTGTCTTAAAGCCTGTCAAGACCATAAAGACTCCTGTGGCAATCATGCTAAAATAGCCACAATCTTGACCATCGCAAACCAAAACTCAACTTCCCCAAAGAGCTTCACCGCAATCAGATTCACCAAGGCTAGAATGGTCAAAAATCCAATCTCAATCATCCAACTTGGCCAGCTAGGAAACCAGAACTGAACATAGTGAGAGATGGCTGTGATTTCCGCCATACCGATAAAGACAACGGATAGCCAGTAAGACCAAACCGAGAAATAACCCCAGCCCTTGCCCAAATGGCGCGTGATAAAGTTAATAAAGGTATGTTGCTCAGGATCCTGATAAAGCATTTCCCCAACCGCACGCATCATGAGGAACATGAAAGCCCCAGTAATCATATAAATCAGTACAATGGAAGGACCTGTTAAGCTGATAGAGCGACCTGCTCCCAAAAAGAGTCCTGTTCCGATTGTTCCAGCAATGGCCATAACCTGCACGTGACGATTGGTCAGACCACGCTCCATCTTATTTTTTTTCTTCTTTGAACTCATATCGTCTCCAATTCAATTTAAAATTGAAAAAGGAGTGAGTGAAGCGCACAGCCTCCCCACTCCTTTTTTCTGTTTTTAGGCTGTTTTTTCAACCTTCAAGATTTTTACATCATAGCTACCAACAGGTGTTTCAATAGTTGCTGTGTCACCTGTTTTCTTGCCAATCAAGGCTTGTCCAATTGGGCTTTCATTTGAAACTTTACCCGCAAAGGCATCTGCACCGGCTGAACCTACGATAATATAAACTTCTTCTTCGTCCTCACCAATTTCTTGGATAGTAACTGTTTTACCAATCGCTACTTCATCATCGGCAACTGAGTCGCTATTAACGATTTCAGCATAACGAATTTTTGTTTCCAAGCTAGAGATTTGTCCTTCAACAAAGGCTTGTTCATCCTTAGCTGCTTCGTACTCACTGTTTTCAGAAAGGTCACCGTATGAACGAGCAATCTTAATGCGTTCTACCACTTCTGGACGGCGGACCAATTTCAATTCTTCTAATTCTTTTTCAAGTTTTTCCTTTTCCTCAAGGGTCATAGGATATGTTTTTTCTGCCATTTTTCTCAACTTTCTTTCGATAGTATTGAATCTCTATCTGAGATTCTCATTGTTGTAGTCTTAGTTTGAACTACTATTTTGAGTAAGCTTGCTATTGACGTGCTCAGCTACATTACGATCATGTTCTTCCTGTGTCACTGCATAATAGACTTTACCATCTGTAACATTGGCTACAAAGTAGAGGTTCTCACTCTTTGTTTGGTTGATACTTGCTTCAATCGCGTCCTGACTTGGACTATCCACTGGACCAGGCATCAAACCAGGTTTTGTATAAACATTGTATGGTGAATTAATCGATGTATCAATTCCAGCATCGTCTGCTAGGCTGATATTTTGGCCAAGTTTCCCTTGGGCATACAAGATTGCAATATTGCTTTGAAGTGGCATACCAAGGTTCAAACGATTGTAGAAGACACCTGCAATCAACTTACGGTCTTCAGTCTTAGCACCTTCTTTTTCAACAAGTGAAGCAATTGTTAGCAATTCATTAACTGTCAAGTTTTTAGACTTGATTGCACTATAGTGCGGAGTCAAGGTCTTATCCATAGCTGCCAACATCTCATCAATCAAACTTTCAATAGTCGTGCTTTCCTTGATAGAGTAGGTCGCTGGGAAAAGATAACCTTCCAAACGGTAACGAGCTCCACTTTCTTTCGTTGGCAAGCTTTCGAGTAGGTTTGGATATTTAGCAACTTCTTGACTGATAAAGTTGTCATCTTGCACTTTAGCCAAGAAAGCTTCCGCTGTCAAAGGTTCTTTAAATTCACCTTGTAATTGGCCTACAGCTTGGGCAATTTGCTCAATTGTATATCCCTCTGGAATGGTCAAATCTGCAAGTGAAGGTTCTTGAGGTTCAGGAGTACCACCTTTTTGGAGTTCTTTGATGATATCCTCTGTACTCATGCTCTTTTGCAAATTGTAATATCCAGCCTTCAAATCTGAATAATTCTTATATTTAGCATAAAAAGCAAAAATCACTCCGTGTTTAATCACACCAGAATGTTCAAGTGCTGATCCAATCTCTTGGACATTGGATCCTTCTGGGATTTGAACCGTTACATATTCCTTAGAATTTGCATCAACTGGTAATAAAGATGACTGAACATACTGGTAACCGAAGTAACCACCTGCCGAAATCAAGGCAAGGAAAATCAGTAGAGAAATGAAGAAAGCCTTCAGATGTGATTTTTTCTTCTTGACTGGTTTAACTGTCTCACGGCGACTACGTCTAGGAACTGAACCTAGGCTATCTGCCGATTCAGCTGACTCAGATAGCTCATTATCCACTGCAGGAGTACTAACTTCTTCCTGTTGTCTACTTGTTTTATACGACACCGCAACCTTTGTTGGAATCTCGTTAAATTCTTTGTCTTCGTTAAGTTTTACAGGTTCTACTTTTGGTTGAACTGGCTCAAAAATAGGTTCTACAGGTTCAACTACAGGCTCAGCAGCCGCTTCAACTTTAGATTCTGCAACTTCTTCATTTGCTGCAATTTCATCCGAAATATCATTTGAACGTAACGGAACACTAGGAGCATTCTTTAATATTTGATCCACAACAGAAAGAGAATTAGCCATCAACTCTTCTGCTGAAGGTTCATGTTCCTGAGTTGAAGGAACTACTGAATCTTCTTGAGATGAAGGAGTTTCAAAACTTGTAATCTCGTTTTCTTGCTCACTTCTATCTTGTTTTTTTACTCTCTCTAAATCACGTAAAATTTGCTCTTTAAAGCTTAATTTTTCGTCTTCTCTTGTTTTTTCACTCAAAAGTTTATCCTCCTCGTTGACAATCCATAATATTATATCTTAAAAACGAAAGAAAAGCAACCTAGCATGCTTTTCTAGCTTATTTTTTAGCGTCCCAGACCATATCATACCATGTTTCTCCTGCAAAGGTTGATTGGGACTGGCCTTCATTGACAAATCCATGTTTTTCGTAGTAGGAGATGAGATAGTCATGACAGGTTAGGTTAATACCTTCTCTTTCGTGTTCAAGAGCCAACTCTTTCAAGGCTATTAGTAATTTCTGACCAAGTCCACGGCCCTGTGCTTCCTTGGCAATAGAGAGACAGGTCACAGAGATATAGCCACCCCGTTCATGACTATAGTCTTTTATGTCTTCTGTAAAAGACTGGTCTTGCAGATAGCGGTGAGGGGCAACTGGCCCTTCTATATACCCATGATTCTGCCCTCTTTTTCTGCAACCAGAAAGGAGGTCTGAATTTCTCGCAAATGTGCCTCAAAGACAGATCGAGGAATAGCTTCTTCTACCGAGAAATTCTCTAGTTCAATCTCAACAATCCAATCCAAATCTTCTAATTTTGCTTGTCTGATCTTCATTGTACCTCCAGATAAAAAGGATTAAACCAAATCATACTATAACCCTGGTTAGCTGCATAAAGGGAAGTTTCTTCATCAATAAAACCGTTCATTTCAAAATAGGAAAGCAGTTCATCAGGACTCTCCAAACGAATAGCTTTGTAATCCAGCTCAACTGCCATCTCTTTTAAAGCTGCAAGAAGAAGCGTTCCCAAGCCCTGTCTCTGATGGTCAGTATCAATGACTAAAGAATGTATTTCTAGACATTGCGGATTGTGGGGCTGAGGACCACCTAGAACATAGCCCAGAAGCTGATTTTCATCCCTAGCTAGAAGAAAGGTATCCGCACACTTACGGATACTTTCTTCTAAAATATGGGAAGGTTGCTGCTTTTCAGCTGGAAAAGATGAAGCCTGAAGTTCCTCTATATCAGCCAAATCAGACTTACTTGCCTGAATGATCTTAATTGGAATTTCCATGGGAAAATCCTATTGAACATTGCTTGTCAAGTTAGACAAGAGGCGCTCAAATGAGTATTCATAGGTTTGGATATCTCCTGCTCCCATAAAGACATAGACAGCATTGTCATGGTCAAGGAGTGGAGAAACATTTTCAACAGTGATCACTTGGTGTTTCTTATTGATTTTATTGGCTAGGTCTTCTACCTTAACATCACCATGGTCTACTTCACGAGCAGATCCATAAATTTGGGCTAGATAAACAGCATCCGCTTGGTTCAAAGCGTGGGCAAATTCGTCCAACAAAGCGATTGTTCTTGTAAAAGTATGCGGTTGGAAGACTGCAACAATTTCCTTGCTTGGGTATTTCTGACGAGCTGCATCCAAGGTTGCAATAATTTCTGTTGGATGATGGGCAAAGTCATCGATAATCACCGTGTCATTGACAATTTTCTCAGTGAAACGACGCTTAACACCGGCAAAAGTTTTCAGGTGTTCACGCACCAAGTTCAAATCAAATCCTGCTGTGTAAAGAAGACCAATAACGGCTGTCGCATTCATGATATTGTGACGACCAAAGGTTGGAATGTGGAATTGCCCCAATTCTTGTCCACGGAAGTGAACTGTGAAGGTTGAACCAGTTGTTGAACGAAGAAGATCACTAGCTACAAAGTCATTACCTTCTGCTTCAAAACCATAATAATAAATTGGTGCATCAGACGTAATCTTACGCAATTCTGCATCTTCACCATAGACAAAGAGACCCTTAGTAATTTGTTTAGCATAGTCGTTAAAGGCATTGAAAACATCCTCTAGACTTGTGAAATAGTCTGGATGGTCAAAGTCAATGTTGGTGATAATAGAGTATTCTGGATGGTAAGGCATGAAGTGACGCTCATATTCGTCAGATTCAAAGACAAAATATTTGGCATTGGCTGAACCACGACCAGTCCCGTCTCCAATCAAGAAGCTAGTATCCGTGATATGAGACAAGACATGAGACAACATACCTGTCGTTGAAGTTTTTCCATGCGCTCCTGCTACTCCCATGCTAACAAAGTCGCGCATAAAGCTACCTAAGAACTCATGGTAACGTTTGTAGCTAATGCCATTTTGGTCCGCATAGGCAATTTCGACGTTGTTATCTGGACGAAAGGCATTTCCAGCGATAATTTCCATATCACCGTCTAGATTTTTTTCATCAAAAGGAAGAATGGTAATTCCTGCCTGCTCAAGACCACGTTGAGTAAAGTAGTACTTTTCAACATCTGAACCCTGTACCTTATGCCCCATTTGGTGCAACATCAAGGCCAAGGCACTCATACCTGATCCCTTAATTCCGATAAAATGATATGTCTTTGACATGTTTTCTCCCCTATTCCGTAATTCTTGTCAGATTCAACTCTTGGGCCACCTGACGTTCTTGTTCTTTTTGTTGATTCTTTTTATTGTAGATTTGGCTCTTCTTCAGAAAATCATAGTTGTTTTTCTTTGGGCCTGAAGTTTCTTTTGGCTCAGCTTGAGTCGAAATATTGTTCACTTCTTCCGCCAAGATGTAATGAGACTGAGTCAATTTTTGACTGTATTTGACAAATTCGCCAGGATTTTCCTTTTGGAAAGGCGCAGTAGGTTGATTGCCCTGTCTATCCAAACGTTGCTGAGAAGGGCGCCTTGTAGGAGTAATATCCTTAGTCAGATAACTTGCTGAGCGTTTCTTTTTCAAGTCCGCACGCGCTTCTTCACGCGCCACCTCCGCATAGCTCTTTCCTTCTTTTTTTACTCCTAAGCTAGCCTTCTTAGGTTTCTCTACTGGCTTTTCAATCGTTTTTTCTGGTCTTTCTTCAGTAATAGGGGCCCACTCCAGATAATTCTTATCACGGTATTCTCCCTTGATATTACTGATAAAGTCAGACTCATCATAGAGGTCCATAACCGGCATCTCAGTCAGCATGACCTCATCATCTGACACTAATGGAAATCGTTCTTCTCTCATTTTCTATTTCCTTTCAACACTTCATTATAGCGTATTGTCTTGATTTTTCAAGTGCTGGCTTCAGAAATTCCTAAAATTTCTCTAATTTCTGCTAGGGTCAGACTGCCACGTGACTCTGTGCCATCCAATACTTGTGACACCAGATGTTTCTTTTGTTCTTGGAGTTCCTGAATTTTTTCTTCAATGGTTCCCCTGGTCACTAAGCGATAAACCTCAACCGTTTCTTCCTGCCCCATCCGATGGGCACGGCCAATAGCTTGCGCTTCCACCGCAGGATTCCACCAAAGGTCAACCAAAATAACCGTATCAGCACCTGTCAGATTCAGACCGACACCACCAGCCTTGAGGGAAATCAGAAAGGCATCTCTTTCCCCTTGGTTAAAGGCTTTAGTCATGTCTTGTCTTTCTATGGCTGGGGTTGAACCCGTAATTTTAAAGGATGTCAAGCCCAAGTCTGGCAGTTCTTGTTCAATTTTCTCCAACATTCCCTTGAACTGCGAGAAAATCAAGACACGGTGTCCGCCGTCTGCCACCTGTACCAGCAGGTCTCGGAGACTATCCAGTTTACCACTGGCACCCTGATAATCCTCCATAAAGAGGGCAGGGGTGTCACAGATTTGGCGCAAGCGCATCAGACCAGACAAGATTTCCACCCGACTTCGCTGGAATTCCTGATCTGACACTTGAGCCAGACGGTCTCGCATCTGTTGCAACTGAGCTAGGTAAATAGCCTTTTGCTGGTCTTCCAGTTCATTCTTGTAAACCACTTCAATCAAGTCTGGTAATTCAGTCAGCACTTCTTCTTTCTTGCGCCTCATAACGAAAGGTTTGATAAACTGAGCAACGCGCTCAGCTGGTAATTTCATAAATTCTTTCTTGCTTGGCAAGAGTCCTGGCATGACGATTTGGAAAATAGACCACAACTCACCCAGATGGTTTTCAATAGGAGTTCCTGAAAGAGCAAAGACTGACGGCACCACAAATTGTCTCAAGGTCTGGGCAATCTTAGTTTGGGAATTTTTCATGACCTGAGCTTCATCTAAGAAAAGGAAGTCAAAGGCCATCCCCTGATAAAGATCACTATCCTGACGGAAGGTAGCATAGCTCGTCACATAGATTTGATGGCTCTCGGCAAGAATCTCCTCACGACTAGCTTTCAAACCATGAACAACAACCACATCCAACTGTGGAGCAAATTTCTGAAATTCATCTGCCCAGTTGTAAATCAAACCCGACGGAGCGAGAATCAAGACTCGACTTTCTTTTGTCACTTGGCTGGTCAAAAATGCAATGGTCTGCAGGGTTTTACCAAGTCCCATATCATCAGCTAAAATCCCACCAAAACCATAATGATGGAGCATTTGCAACCAACGAATTCCCTTTTCCTGATAATCTCGTAAATCAGCCTGAACCTGAGTTGCTTGCAAAGGAAAGTCCTCTGGATGCGTCAAATCCTGGGCCAGATTCTGGAATTCTTGTGAAAAAGAAACACGATTTCGTCCTTCAAAGAGATGGGCTAAACTATAAGCCAAAGATTTTCGAGCCTGCAAGGCCCCATCTTTTAATTCAAACTGCCCCAGTTCCTGTAGATTTTGGCGAATTTTCTTGGTTTCTTCATCGAAAAAGTAGACTTGATTGGACGCACCAATGTAAAAATCTTGATTGGCAACCAAGGCCTGCATGGCTTGGTCAATTTCCTCTTGGGCAATATCTTGAAAATCAAACTGGATTTCCAAGAGACCTCCCTTGGAAGCAATCTGCACTTGAGGGCTTGCTAGGCTATAAATTTCTTCTAGCTTGTCTGATAGATCAACATTCCCGAGTTTTTCAAAAACTGGAATGATGTCATGGAAGAAATGATAAACAGACTCGGCTTTTAAGGCCTGACGCCAAGATTGAAAGTCTGCTTCAAATCCAGCTGCCAAACAGACTTGGAAAACTCTTTCTTCTAAGTCAGCATCACTCGAAAAAGGTAATTCTTCTAGCTCTTGTCGGCTAGATACCTTCCTGTCTCCATAATCAAACTGAATTTCTAAACGAATCCGATTGTCTTCTTCCCTATCAAAGTAAAAAGAGGGTTCAAAAGTTTTGATATGTAGACGTTCTGGAGCTGAAACGGTCCCCATCTGGCTAAAAAGAGTTAAACAGGAAGCCAATTTATCGCGGTCACTGCTATCAAATTGCAAGTATTTCTTTCCATGCTGATCCAAAGGCAACGCTTTGATTTCCTTGAGAAGACGTATCTGCTGGTCTGTTAGAAAATAAACCTGTCCTTTATGGAAAAGTACGGCTCCCTGATAAAAGACATTGACTCTAGGACTCTCACTGATTTCCATTTCAAAATAATCCGAGTATTCTTTTACTATAAAGGCAAATAGATTAGCACCCGCATGCAAATCCTGAAAAATCAGGGTTTGGTAGCTATCTACTTGATGGTCAAATTGAAAATGCGGCAAGGTCATCAGTAAATTCACACCCTGCTCAAAAAAGGTCAGAGGAAAAAAGAGATGCCGACCCTGGTTTTGGAAAAAAAGATCTGGACTAAGTCCTTCCTCCGTTAGTCCCCGCAAAAAAGCCAGAAGCTCTTGACTTGCCTCATCAAAGGCTTCCAAAGACAGAGATTCCTCATAAGTTTTTCCAATCATATAAGGTTTTCTCTTCTCGACGACTTTTAAAAAGAGCGGAATATCCCGAATGACATAGTATTTTTGACTATTGGTTTGCCCGATTCTCAGAGTCCACAAGATACGATTGGTTCCTGCTTCCACTTGTCCCACAGCCGATAATTCATAGGCACGTTCTGCTTTTGGAGACAAGATTCGGTCCAAAAATTTACCACCCAAGGTCACCTTGGTTTCAACGGCTTCTTTTTCTTCATGACCTTCTTCAAGACCCTGCAAGATTTCTTGGCCACGCTCATCATTTTTCAAAAAATGCTCCAGAGCTGCCAAATGCACACAGTAGCCCCTCTTTTGGAAAAAATCGCAGGCACAAAAAACCAAATCATCCTCTAAACTATAGCGCAGTTCTTCTTCTGCGACGCGAGCGTAGAGCCGATTATTCTTTTCCTTGATGATGTCAACTTTACCAGTTTCATAAAGGGCAACGCCTTCGATACGGACTTTCCCCGGAATCAATTTAGCCATATTTTTACCTTTACCTTATCTTTTTATTATACCATATTTTCCCCTATGAAAATAGCCTTCTAAGGATACTTTTCTCCTAGAAGGCTGGATTTTTAAAGTTTAGCAAAAGTGGTCACGATGCGTTGGCAAACCTCTTCTAGTACTGACTTCGGCATAGCTACATTGAGACGGGCATGGAGACTCCCTTCCTCTCCAAAATCCAAACCACGGTTGAGGATAACCTTGGCTTCATTTCTCAACAGCTCTTGCAATCTTTCATCAGTCAGGTCATAGGCTGAAAAATCAAGCCAAATCAAGTAGGTTCCTTGCGGCTTCATGACCTTGATTTTAGTCTCTTTACCAAATAAATCCACCACATAATTGATGTGGTCTTCAAAGACTTGCTTGAGTTCCTCCAACCAATCCTTCCCATATCTATAGGCAGCTTCTGTCGCCAAATAACCCAAGCCTGAAATTTCATGCTGGTTATTGGCCAACTGGCGTTTCTGGTAAGCCACTCTCAACTTAGGATTTTCAATGACTGCATAGGAATTTTTTGTCCCCGCAATGTTAAAAGTTTTAGTGGCACTACTCAAGACGATAGCAAATTCTTTAAAGTCCGGGTTGATGGTATTGAAGGAATGATGCTTGTGACCAAAGAGGGCCAAATCTTGGTGAATCTCATCTGAAACCAAGAAAACACCGTGTTTTTGGCAGAGTTGGCCAATCTTCTCCAACACTTCCTTTTCCCACACACGTCCACCAGGATTGTGGGGGTTGCAGAGGATATAGAGTTTGACATCCTCTTCTACCAAATCCTTTTCAAGTTGGTCAAAGTCAATCTCAAATATACCATCCTTTTCCAGCAAAGAATTGGTAATCAATCTGCGGTTATTTAACTTGACACTGCGAGCAAAAGGTGGGTAAACAGGTGTGTTAATCAAAACCGCTTCGCCTTCTTTTGTAAAGGCTTGAATAGCTGTTGAAATAGCTGGTACCACACCCTCGATAAAGACAAGGGCTTCTTTGTCAAAGTGATAGCCGTGTTGTGTCGCTTCCCACTTTTGAACTTCTTGAATTAACTCTTCACTGGCATAAGTATAACCATAAACCAGTTGATCAGCGTAAGTTTGCACGGCTTGACGGATTTCAGGCAAGACTACAAAGTCCATATCCGCTATCCAAGCTGGTAGGACTTCACTATCCGTTTCTGCTTCTTTCCATTTATAGGTATGGTGCCCTAAACGATTGGGTAGGCTTGTAAAATCATATTTTCCCATCTTTATCTTATCCTTCTAAGGCTTGGCGCAAATCTGCAATCAAATCTCTAGCATCCTCAATCCCAATCGACAAACGCAATAGGTCATCTGTCAAACCATAAGAATGGCGCACTTCTGCTGGAATATCAGCATGAGTTTGCGTCGTTGGATAAGTAATGAGACTTTCTACCCCACCCAAACTTTCGGCAAAAGAGAAAACCTTGAGGCTATTCAAGATATGTGGAATGCGTGTTTCATCCGCCACTTTAAAGGAAATCATACCTCCACGACCAGTGTAGAGAACTTCCTTAACTGCTGGAGAATCCTTCAAAAAGGCAACCACTTCTTGGGCATTGGATGTTGAGCGCTCCATACGAAGAGATAAGGTCTTGAGACCACGAATCAATTGATAACTGTCAAATGGAGACAAGACTGCCCCTGTCGTATTGAGATTGTAAAAGAGTTTCTCGTATAGTTCTAAACTATTGGTCACAACCACTCCAGCCAAGACATCATTGTGACCTGCTAGATACTTGGTTGCTGAATGGAGAACGATATCTGCTCCATCTTCAATCGGACGTTGGTAGATAGGGCTGTAGAAGGTATTGTCCACCACCACTTTGGCACCCTTAGCATGAGCTAATTTTGCTAGTTTTTCGATATCAAATTCCAACATCAAGGGATTGGTTGGGGTTTCGATATAGAGAACATCCACATCCTTTTCTAACTCGGCAATCAACTCTTCTTCTGTATTGGCATAGGTAAAATGGAAACGGCCTTCTTGCTCCACTTGGTTGAACCAGCGGAAAGAACCACCATAAAGGTCACGGACAGCCAAGACCTTACTTCCTACTGGAAAGACGCTAAAGGCCAGTACAATAGCTGACATACCTGAGCTAGTCGCTAGGGCATAGTCTGCTGACTCAATAGCCGCCAAGACTTCTTCCGCCTTACTGCGAGTTGGGTTTTTGGTGCGCGTATAGTCAAATCCAGTAGACTGACCAAACTCTGGGTGCTGATAAGTCGTCGAAAAATGAATCGGTGTCACTAAAGCTCCTGTCGCTTCATCTGATTTGATACCCGCCTGGGCCAAAATTGTGTTAATGTGTAATTCCTTGCTCATACAATACCTCCAAATCTATAGTAACTATTGTACCACTTATTTTCATCAACTCATTTTCTTCTTTTCAAGAGCTAGTTATAGTTTCAAACTATATAAAAACGACAGCTTCTTTCGAAACCATCGTTTTTCTTGAAAAATCCTTATTTTACATGTTTTGCCAATTCTTCTTGGGCTTTTTTATTGGATTCTTCTTTTTCTTTCAGCCATTTTTCTTTAGCTTTTTCATATTCATCTTTTGTGACTGTTTTATCTTGTACTTTGAGGTATTTATAGGATTCGATTCCTTTATTACCAGCTAATGAATATGGTTCTGAGAAAGGAACTGTTTTTCTCAATACTGGTGTTCCCCCCTTAGAAATATTTGGAATCGCTAAAGCGCTATCTACCAACCATGCTTGGATCTCAGCATACTTTTCATAGCGTTTTGCAAGATCTTGCTCCTTATTGGCTTCTTCCAGCATTTGAGTGTAGATATCCAGTCCAACAGCCTTAGCCTTATCATTAGATTCACCAGGCTCTATACCCAGATTTTGCAACACTCCACCGCTCTTCACATTGAAAATATCAAGATAAGTTGATGGATCTTGATAGTCAGATCCCCAACCACCGTTATATAGATCGTAATCTTTCTGAGCAGCAGTCTGAGCCAAATAGCTTGTATTGTCATAATCTTCAGTAGTGAGTTGTTGAATATCAATTACAACGTTCTCTGCACCTAAGGCTGCTTCAATAGATTGCTTCATAGAGTTTGCCTCTTGGACACCCTTTTTAGCAGCTTGGTCAACTGTCATGTCCAAGTGAATAGGGAATTGGACTCCTTTAGCTTGGAGTTCTTTCTTAGCCTCTGCAAATTTAGCTTTAGCTTTTTCAGCATTGTAGTATGGATCTTGGGCATCCGCAAAGTTGATTCCTTGCCATTCCTTACCATAATTCACCATCTTAGAGGCTACTACTTCACCAAAGTCTTTTCCGTTGATACTTACGAAGTTTGGAGGAACGACTAGGTTACGCAAAATCTTAGTTGCACCATCTTCTCCCTGAGATTGAGCCCCGTAAGCTGTACGATCATATGCAAAGTTGATGGCTTGACGGAAGTTTTTGTTAAGAACCGCTTCTTGAGTCGATTTCTTCTCAGCATCACTTGTTTTTGAAGTGAATTTATAAGATTTTCTATCTAGGTTAAAGTTTAAGAAGTAAGAAGTAGCATCTTGCAAGCTATAGATGATATTGTCCTTATTCTTTTCTTTAATTCCTTCAAAACTTGAACTATTTGGATAAAGACGAGCATAGCTATAAGCACCTTCTACAAAGTTACGAGCCAGTGCATCTTGGTCACTACCATCATAATAGGCCAATTTCACATCATCTACAAAGACATTTTTAGCATCCCAGTAGTTAGGATTTTTCTTGAATTCGATGACAGATTTTGAAACAAAGGATTTCATCAAGAAAGGTCCATTGTACAAAATACTAGATGGGTCTACCTTCCCAAAATCATCCCCTTTTGATTTCAAGAAATCTGCATTGACTGGGAAGAGAATGGTTGATGTTGTTTTTGAGTTCCAGTAAGATTCTGGTCGTGTCAAGGTATATTGAACAGTTTGGTCATCAAGAGCCTTAACTCCGACAGTTGAAAAGTCTGTTGTTTTACCAGTGATATAGTCATCTAAACCAGCGACGGATTCTTGCACCAAGTACAAGGCTTCTGATTTTTTATCAGCTGCATATTTCAAACCAGTTACAAAATCTTGGGCAGTTACAGGAGCATATTCATCTCCATCTGCAGTATACCATTTAGCATCTTTACGCAGTTTGTAGGTATAGGTCAAACCGTCCTTAGAAACACTCCAATCCTCTGCCAAGGATGGAATATAGTTTCCATACTGGTCATTTTCCATGAGCCCATCTACCAAATTAACCACGATATCATTAGTTGTCGCACGGTTTTCTGCTAGATAATTCAAACTAGACGGATCACTAACATAAACATAGTTATATGTTTTTGACGCTGTGCTGGAATTTCCACACGCGCTTAATAAAATACCTGCACTTAATACGACACCTGCAAGCGTTGCATACTTGGCTTTAGACTTTTTCATCTTCAGAACCTCCTGATTTAAATATTTGTCTTATTATACAACTTGAGTTTTATTTAGTCAATAGATTTTTAAGTAAAATTTAAGAAAAATTAAATTACCATCTACAAACTTTAGCTATTATTCTACAAATTAATAAAAAAGAGAATAAATTGAACATTTTATGATAGAAATGTTCAATTTATCCCTTTTATTTATAAATATTTTTTAAGTTAACTTTAATTTGATTCGTAGGCGATCTGCTTGGGCTTTTCCAATCACCTTATCCAATAAACGGGTACGGAGGCTCATAATTCCATAAACTCCTCCACCCATGGCACCGACAAGAGTTACATATAGAAAACTCCACAAACGCCCACTTGGTTGGAAGACAAATCCCAGTATCCACTGGATAGCACCTACACCGATGAACATAACAAAAGTCAACAAACTGATTAAAATCGTTCTCCTAAATACCACATTACCTCTCATTCCTGTTACCCTACATAGTTCACGATAAATGAATAGAATAGGGATGATAAGAGCGATTGATGTTGAAATCAAAGGACCATAACTGTGAAAAAGATAAATTGTTGGTAATTGCAAGACTAGCTTAGCAACCGAACCATAGAAAAAGTAACGGATCGCTTTACGATTATGGAACATAGCCTGAAGCATTGGTGACAAAACCATATATACACCCAAAATGGTTGACTGCAAGACTGCAAAGATAAACAAACCTAATGCCAAACCATCTGGCTTCCCGTAAAATATGGTATAAATAGGTTCACCGACCATGACCACTCCCACTGTTGCAGGAAAAAGAAACAATAGAAGCATCGTTAGATTATCTTGAATCAATTTAGAGGCAGACCTCAAATCACCTTTCACATAGTTTTCGGTCAAAAGTGGCAAGCCTACACCACCAATCGAAACCCCAACAGAAATCAAAATCATAGTGATTTTATTAGGATTGGCTGAGAAATAAGAAAACATGACAACCAAGTCTTCATTACTATAATTGGTAAACCAGCTCATACTATTGATAAAGGTCATCTGATCCAAAATCTGGAAAAGCTGGATAGCAGACCCTGTCAGGATAAAAGGAATGGCTTCCTTAATGGTATCGATCAAAAGACGCTTACTATTAATCTTATCTCCTGTTTCAAGGACTCTTTTAAGTAATCCTTCTTTGGCAAGGAAATAGATCAAAACTGCAAAACTAGCTACCATGCCGACAAAGGCAGCAAAGGTGGATTGGGTAACCGCTGCTAGATAATCTCCTGAGCCCATTTTCATAATCATAAAGGTAGCTAAGAGCATCCAGATAACACGAATGACCTGCTCAGCGATTTGGCTCATGGCATAAGGTTTCAGGTTATTCATCCCTTGGAAGAAACCTCGGATCACACTCATAGATGGGAAAATCAAGACCGCCCAAGCCAAGCTCTGCATGATTGGGATCAGGTCTTTACCTACACCCGACAAGTCTGCTAGCCATGGAGCAAAGAGATACAAGACTAAAGCAAAAACCAGACCTAGTCCTGTCATAAATCCTAAAAAGCTCCGAATCAGGGCAAAGCTATGCTCTTCTTCTCGCATGGTATTATACTTGGCCACTTGCTTGGCAACCGCAACTGGAATACCCGCTGTTGAAACTAGCAAGAACCAAGCATAGATATTGTAGCCCATGGTAAAGAGACCATTTGCTGTAGCCGCATAAGACCCCATCCAGATATACCAAGGGATGATATAAATGGCACCGAGTAGACGACTGATAAAGTTACTAGCCGTTAGCCAAGCAGTCCCCCGTAACATCTGGGCCTGCTGGTGATTGTTTTCGTTAGACATAGATTCCTCATTTAATTTTAATAACTAGGAAAAATTCCTCATCTTCCATTATAAACTTTTCCTTGTCACTTGTAAATTTACGACTTTCGGTTTACAATAGAAAGTATGATAAAGATTGAAACCGTATTAGATATTTTAAAGAAAGATGGTCTCTTCCGTGAGATTATCGACCAAGGACATTATCACTACAACTACAGCCATGTCGTATTTGACACCATCTGCTATGATAGCCGCAGGGCCAAAGAGAAGAGCCTCTTTTTCGTCAAGGGTGCTGCCTTTAAAAAGGAATTTCTGATTTCTGCCATCTCTCAAGGTCTCGGTTGGTATGTGGCTGAAGAAGACTATGAAGTTGGTATTACTGCTATTATTGTCAGCGATATCAAGAAAGCCATGAGTTTGATTGCCATGGAATTTTATGGCAATCCACAGAAAAAACTCAAACTCCTTGCCTTTACTGGAACTAAGGGTAAGACAACAGCAGCCTATTTCGCTTATAACATCTTATCTCAAGGGCATCGACCGGCTATGCTCTCGACTATGAATACAACTTTAGATGGCAAGACTTTCTTTAAGTCTGCATTGACAACTCCTGAGAGCATTGACCTCTTTGATATGATGGATCAGGCTGTGCAAAATGATCGTACCCACCTCATCATGGAAGTCTCCAGTCAAGCCTATCTGGTCAAACGTGTCTATGGTCTAACCTTTGATGTGGGAGTTTTCCTCAATATCAGCCCCGACCATATCGGCCCGATTGAACACCCTAGCTTTGAAGACTACTTCTACCACAAGCGTCTCTTGATGAAAAATAGCCGAGCAGTCATCATTAACAGTGACATGGACCACTTCTCTGTACTAAAAGAACAAGTGGCAGATCAAGACCATGATTTCTACGGTAGCCAGTCTGATAACCAAATCGAGAATTCCAAAGCCTTTAGTTTTTCAGCTACTGGTAAACTCGCTGGAGACTATGATACCCAACTGATTGGGCATTTCAATCAAGAAAATGCAGTCGCTGCTGGACTTGCCTGCCTCCGTCTAGGAGCAAGTCTTGAAGACATCAAAAAAGGAATCACTGCAACCCGCGTTCCTGGTCGTATGGAAGTCCTCACCCAGAAAAATGGTGCTAAGATCTTCATAGACTATGCCCACAATGGTGATAGTCTGAAAAAACTCATCAATGTTGTAGAGACTCATCAAACCGGAAAGATTTCTCTGGTTCTTGGTTCGACAGGAAACAAGGGAGAAAGCCGTCGTAAGGACTTTGGCCTTCTCCTGAATCAACACCCTGAGATTCAAGTCTTTCTGACTGCTGATGACCCCAACTATGAAGACCCAATGACCATTGCAGATGAAATCAGTAGCTACATCAATCATCCTGTTGAAAAGATTGCCGATCGCCAAGAAGCCATCAAGGCAGCTATGGCTATCACAAATCACGAATTAGATGCAGTCATTATTGCTGGTAAGGGAGCCGATTGCTACCAAATCGTCCAAGGCAAGAAAGAATCCTATCCAGGAGATGCAGCCGTTGCAGAAAATTATTTATAAGATAGTAAAAAATCAAGGGAAATGAAACCCTTGATTTTTTCTATCCTTATTTAAAAGCGTTTTTCAAACCTTCAACGGCACCTTCTACAGCACCTTTAGCATCTTCAACTACTTCTTTTGCCTTAGCAACTGTCTTTTCTACAGCACCTTCTGCTTCAGTCTTGCTATCCCCAGTAACTTTACCAAATCCTTCTTTGATAGCGCCTGTTGCTTGTTCCAATTTGTTTTCAAGTGACATATGATTGTCTCCTTTAGTTTTATTCCGATATGTGTTACCGGTTACATATAGTTTATACCGAATAATAAGGAAAGTCAAACAATGTGCTCAGAAACAAGAAATCAGACCAAGTAGAAAGTTAATCGTTCCTTATCCAAATCGATAGCCAACTCATACTTCCCCTCTTCATTTTGGACAATATAGCCTAGGACGACCAAACTATCCACAAAGATATCACGACGTTTCTGCATGAGCTGATCTTTTTTGAGGAACTTCAACAAAAAAGTCGTCATATATTTGAGAGCATACTCAGGATTGACATCTCCCAAAATGTCATAAAGTTCCTGCTGTTTTTCTGTCAAAGGATACTGATGTTTGACCTTGTAGAAATAATTGGACAGGGTCGTTTTTGTTCGCGCAAAATCCGTCTTTTCAACTAAAATAGCGGCATTGGTCTGATTGCGCAATTCCGTTTCAAAACTCTGCTCCGATAAGGCTTGATAGATCGGACTAGCTTCTCTGACAAAAATCTCTTGGTCCAGTTCGAGACTATCGAGTGATTCAAGCATGGGAAGATTAAGGTAATAACGCTTATTTTCCCGACGAATCAAACCAGCCTTTATATACTCTTCCATGAGTTTATCAACTGCTACATCTGGAAATTGAGCCTTGATTTCTCGTAGAATCACATCATCATGCTGGTCCAGATAGCGGATTAATTCTCCAAAAAACGGCTGTCTCGACAAACGAGAAGGATTAAAAATCTGAATCATGAAGATTCCTTTCTTTACATTCTAACAGAGGCGATGCTGCCAACTGACTAGGATTGGTCCCAGATTGGTTTAGAGGAACAGGCAGGCCTAGTTCTCTATAATACTTCTTCCAAAAATCACTAATCTCCTGCTCCCCATCTCCAAATTTCATAGGAATCGTTTCAAAAATCGGTAGGATTTCTGCTATATACTGGGAACAGTAAAAACCAGCGCCATCTGGATAGAAAGAAGTATTGTAGGGAGCTCCAAGATGTTTGCAAGCTCTTTCCTTCACCGACTGGATATCCATTTCTGGGTAGACATAGAGATCGTACAAGTGATTGGGTTCAAAGAAGTCTGCTGGTTCTTGACAGACAACACCAAATTCTCCACTAGCATGGTAAATCATCCCATCCAAATAGATGGCGACATGGCTATAGTTGCCTGTGGAAGTCTGGATGGCCTGTCCCATATCCGACTCATCTCTCACAAAAATCAAATCGCCATTTGCTAACATGCTTCACTCCTAGAAAAAAAGGAGCCGAAACTCCTTTCGATATAAGGCAAACTAGCCTTTCCTAATTTGAATTAATACTCAAAATCTTAAGCATTAAAGCTTTCAGTCAATTGAGGTACCACTTGTTTCTTACGTGAAACGGCACCAGTAAGGAAGGCGTGGTTGTCTTCAAGTTTGAAGTTGAAAGCCGCTTCGACCTTGTCCATGTTAGCACCAAGAGCCAAGATTTCTGAGTTTGAGTTGACGATATCTGTAATCATCAAGACAAAGTCAGAGTAGCCGTTTGCTTCGTTGGCAGCTTGCATTGCAGCTTCAATTTCTGCTTGGCGTTCCAAAACTTCAGCGATGTCAACTGTGTTTACTTGAGCAACACGGACATTATTTCCATTCAATTCAAAAGTCTTAGCATCGATGTCAATCAATTCGTCAGCAGATTTGCTGGCCAAGTTTGTACCAGCTTTCAACATAGCCAAACCATACTCTTCCAAGTTGACACCAGCCAATTCAGCTAATTCAGGAGCAATAACTTTATCTGTTGGGTGTGTTGTTGGTGATTTCAAAAGAAGGGTATCTGAAATCAAACCTGAAAGCATCAAACCAGCAAGCTCTTTAGGTACAGCTACACCATGTTCTTTGAACATACGGTAAACGATTGAAGACGCTGAACCAACTGGCTCCAAACGCATGTATAGGGGGCTTGCAGTTTCAAAGTTAGCCACGCGGTGGTGGTCCACCACACCATAGACTTCTACTTCAGCGATATCTGATACAGATTGTTGGAATTCATTGTGGTCAGTCAGGATAACTTGCTCTGCACCTTCTGCTTTAGCAGAAGTGATAACACGCGGTGCTTCCACACCAAAATAGTTCAAGACAAAGGCTGTTTCTTCATTTGGAGTTCCAAGGGCAACAGCTTCCGTATCCAAACCGTAAGCTTCTTTTGCAAGATAGGCAAAGGCTACAGATGACCCGATGGCATCTGAGTCTGGATTTTGGTGACCAAATACTAGAATCTTAGACATGATAATACCTCATTTTGTTTATTCTCTTTATTGTAGCATTTTTTTCGCTTTTTGACAAAAGTAAGAGGAGTCAAAGGACTCCCCGCTACTCTTCAAAATAACTGAGTAAATTTCTATCTTGATTTTCAGATAAAAATTGCTCCTTCTGTGGTCTCTTCTTACGCTTGAGAAGGGCTTCTGCCGACATGGCTTCTTCCTTACTGGCAAAACCTTGAGCATAGATAAGTTTGACTGGCAAGCGTGCTCGTGTATATTTGGCTCCCTTCCCACTACTGTGGACAGCGAGGCGTCTCTTCACATCAGTCGTATAGCCTGTATAGTAGGATCCGTCACGGCACTCCAGCACATACATATAAGCCTTATGATCCATAATAAATCTCTTCGAGTTCAGGCGTATAAGAGCATCATCATTGTGTACAATGAGAGGTGGCAAGACCTTAAAGCCACTTGTCGAGCCATCCTTGATGGCCTCAATCAAGAGCATATTGGCTTCCTTTTCTCTTTTTGGATAGACAAATTGCAGACGCTTAGGCGCTAGATTATGTCGTTGTAACGTATCCAAAATATCCAGAAGTCGATCAGGGCGATGAACCATGCCAAACGCCCATTGGATTTGAGAATACTCTGAGCACTACGACAGATTTCCTGCAAATTAGTCGTGATTTCATGTCGCGCCAAGAGATAATGTTCACTCTCGTTCAGATTGGAATGAGGATCCACCTTGAAATAGGGCGGATTACACAAAATCATATCTACCTTACTTCCCTGAATGTAAGCAGGCATATTTTTCAAATCATCACAGATGACCTCCATCTGCTCTTCCAACCCATTCAAACGGACAGAGCGCTCAGCCATATCTGCCAAACGCTCCTGAATCTCAACAGCCAAAATCTGTGCCTGAGTCCGAGTGCTAGCAAATAGCCCAACTGCTCCATTTCCAGCGCAAAAATCCACTATCAAGCCCTTTTTAGGAAAACGTGGAAAACGTGACAAGAGAACACTATCCACCGAATAGCTAAAGACCTCTCTATTTTGAATGATTTTGATATCTGTCGAAAAGAGCTGGTTAATGCGCTCCCCCGATTTTAATAATTGTTCTTCTTCCATGGTCCTATTATAGCAAATTCATATTAACATTACAAAAGATAGAGGTTTCTAACTAGTGCTTCTGATTCTTCAAATGTTGGAGAGCTTCCTTGGTCCAAATTGGCATCATTCGTTTGAGAGGCGCAAAGCCGTAGTTAAAACGGTCGCTTGAAAAGCGTCTCCGTCTCGGAAACTGGTGCTTTTCTTCCTCCAAAGTGCGGATAGAAAGACTGGCTTTCCCTGTAAATTCATCTAAATCCACTACCTGAACCTGAACCTCTTCATCGACTTTCAAGGCTTCTTGGATATTTTCAATAAAGCCTGTCCGAATCTCTGAAATGTGAATCAGCCCCGTATCACCCGTCTCTAGCTCAACAAAGGCACCGTAGGGCTGAATCCCTGTAATACGCCCCTTTAGCTTATCACCGATTTTCATCTTAGTCCTCGATTTCAATTGTTTCAATCACGACATCTTCAACTGGCTTGTCCATAGCCCCTGTCTCAACAGCAGCAATGGCGTCCAAAACAGCGTAAGAAGCTTCATCAGCTAACTGACCAAAAACAGTGTGTCGACGGTCTAGGTGAGGAGTTCCACCTTGGTTAGCATAGATTTCTGCGATCGGTTCTGGCCAACCACCACGAGCAATTTCTTTCTTAGAATAAGGCAAATGTTGATTTTGCACGATAAAGAACTGGCTACCGTTGGTATTTGGACCAGCATTGGCCATGGAAAGAGCACCACGGATATTGTAAAGTTCTTCTGAGAATTCATCCTCAAATGATTCGCCGTAGATTGACTCGCCACCCATACCAGTTCCAGTTGGGTCTCCACCTTGAATCATAAAGTCCTTGATAATACGATGGAAAATGACACCATCATAGTAACCATCTTTTGAAAGAGCTACAAAGTTAGCCACTGTTTTAGGAGCATGTTCAGGGAAGAGCTTGATGCGCAAGTCTCCGTGATTGGTCTTAATAGTCGCGATAGGACCTTCTACTGTTTCAATGTCTACTTGTGGAAAATGCAATTCTTTTTCTACCATACCAAATCCTTCTAAGGCATCAAAAATGCCATCTTCTTCTAATGTTTTTGTAATATAATCTGCTTTTTCTTTGATGTTATCATGAGAAATTCCCATGGCAACGCTGATTCCAGCATAATCAAAGAGTTCCAAGTCATTCAGCCCATCTCCAAAGACCATGACATTCTCTGGTTTCAAGCCAAGGTGTTCCACAACCTTTTCCACACCCGTCGCTTTGGAGCCTGAAATCGGCACAATATCAGACGAATGTTGATGCCAACGAACCATGCGAAGCTTGTCAGAGAGACTGTCAGGCAAGTGCATGTCATCTCCTTTATCTTCAAAAGTCCACATCTGATAGATATCTTCTTTCTCATGGAAATTAGGATCTACAGCCAAATCAGGGTAAATTGGATTGATCGCTTCACTAATCATATCGGTGCGAGTCGACAACTTGGCATCATGACTCCCAACCAAGCCATACTCAACTCCCTCTTGCTTTGCCCAAGAGATATATTCTTCCACATCTTCTTTGGCAATCTGATGTTGATAAATGACCTGACCTTTTTTATCTTCAATGTAGGCCCCGTTTAAGTTTACAAAAAAGTCAGGCTTGAGGTCACGAATCTCTGGCACAACACCAAAAATCCCTCGTCCAGAAGCAATACCTGTCAAAATTCCTTTCTCACGTAATTGCTTAAAAACAGTTGGGATTGAAGCTGGAATAAAACCTGTCTTAGAATTTCTCAATGTATCATCAATATCAAAAAAAACAATCTTGATTTTCTTTGCCTTGTATCTTAATTTCGCATCCATCTCACTACCTCTTTCAATCTAACTCTTTCCATTATACCATAAAGTAGTTAAATCCCCTATTTTCAAAAAGTTTCCCATTTTATTGTAAGTCCTTGGATAAGTATAAAACTAAATCATTATCATTTTGACAACTTGCACCCATTTCTAGCGGTTTATTTCTATACCAGACACCTGTCCCATCTGGAATATAGCCTCGTTTGATATACAATCTCTGGGCAGGGCCATAGCCTAAGTGCAAACCTACACCAAGAGTGACCTTACTCGAAACAAACTTGACTCGTTTTTCTGCTTCTTCTAGCAGTTGATACCCAATCCCTTGATTTCGAAAAGGCTCAAACACATTAAAATCTGATAATTCTGGATATACTTCTGCAAAAGGACCATGTTTAGCAGAAGGCAAAATGGTAACGTAGCCCGCTACAGCACCATCAATCTCTGCAACTAAGACTTCTCTCTCCCCACTTTCCTGTTCCAGAAAATATCTAGCCAAAATTTCCTCTCTACCAGTCCAACCTTGATTCATAAATCCATGAGACAAGGATTCAATATCAGACTTAATCATATTTCTAATCGTACAATTCATCTTTGACTTACCCACCTTTACTCTTTCTATTACCATTATAGCACGCCAAGGTCAGAAAAAAACTATCTCGTGAAAAAAAACCAACCGGGCTTTAATTCGCTTTCTTATTTTCAAGCTCATGAAAAAGAAGTCCACTGGACCCAAACTCTCTCTCATTTTAAGACTAGTGAAAAAAAGACCCAACCGGGTCTTAATTCGCTTTCTTTTTTCCGAGCTCATGAAAAAGAGGTCCACTCGGACCCCAACTCGCTCTCTCATTTCAAGGCTCATGAAAAGAGGTCCACTGGACCCAACTCGCATTCTCATTTCAAGGATCGTGAAAAAGAGGTCCGCCCGGACCTCTTTTTAATCTTCGTTTACGAAAGGCATCAAAGCCATTACGCGAGCGCGTTTGATAGCTGTTGTTACTTTACGTTGGTTTTTAGCTGAAGTTCCTGTTACACGACGAGGAAGGATTTTCCCACGTTCTGAAACGAAACGGCTAAGAAGCTCAGTATCTTTGTAATCAACATATTCAATTTTGTTTGCTGCGATGTAATCAACTTTTTTACGGCGTTTGAATCCGCCACGACGTTGTTGAGCCATGTTTTTTCTCCTTTATAATTTTAGTTGTCCATTAGAATGGTAAATCATCATCTGAAATATCCAATGGATTTGTTGCTCCAAATGGATTTTCATCACGTGAAAAGTCTGGTACTGAATTTGTAGGTGCTGAATAGTTTGCAGTTGGTGCAGAATAAGCTCCACCTGTGTGACCCTCACGCACACTACGGCTTTCCAACATTTGGAAATTCTCAGCCACGACCTCTGTCACGTAGACACGTTGTCCTTGCTGGTTATCGTAACTACGAGTCTGGATACGACCTGTCACCCCGATAAGTGAGCCTTTTTTAGCCCAGTTAGCAAGGTTTTCAGCCTGTTGGCGCCACATAACGACATTGATAAAATCAGTCTCACGTTCGCCATTTTGACTCTTAAATGTACGGTTTACTGCAAGAGTAAAAGTCGCAACTGCTACATTTGATGGGGTATAACGCAACTCAGCGTCACGTGTCATACGCCCTACAAGTACAACATTGTTAATCATAGTTTACCTTCTTACGCGTCAGTTTTGACGATCATGTGACGAAGAATGTCAGCGTTGATTTTTGAAAGACGGTCAAACTCTTTAAGAGCTGCATCGTCGTTTGCTTCAACGTTAACGATGTGGTAAAGTCCTTCACGGAAATCTTTGATTTCGTATGCAAGACGGCGTTTTTCCCAAGATTTTGATTCAACAACAGTTGCACCGTTGTCAGTCAAAATAGAGTCAAAACGTGCTACCAAAGCGTTTTTAGCTTCTTCTTCAATGTTTGGACGAATGATATAAAGAATTTCGTATTTAGCCATTGATATGTTCCTCCTTTTGGTCTAATGACCCCAAGACTTTGCAAGGGGTAAGTGAGGTTCGCTCACAATAAACTATTATACTAGAAAACATTTTTTTACGCAAGTAAAAAACACCGAAATATAAAAAGAAGATGACGAATCATCTTCTCAAAAACTATAACTCTATAGAGAGTGATTAATATTTTAGTATTTATCAAACTATAGAGATTATGGATCCGTTTTATTGATTTTTACCAAAGACATCTCGATAGAGCATTCCTGTTCGTAAAGTCTCTGCGTCTCCTCCTAATTGCTCCACCAACTCGTAGGCAAAGGCAAGGGCTGTTGAGGGGCCTCGACTGGTTGTCAAATGACCATCTACCACTACTGTTTCCTTGACGTAGTGACCATCAAGAATTTGCTCTTGGACGCCATCATAACAAGTGTACTGCTTGTTTTTCAATACCCCTGCTTGATTGAGGGCAATTGGTGCCGCACAAATGGCCGCCAGTTTCTTCCCTTCTTGCTCGAAATTTTGCAATTCTTGAATCAAGGCCTGATTGTCCCGCAAATGTGCAGAACCAGGCATCCCTCCAGGAAGGACAATCATGTCATAGTCTGATAAATCACCATCAAAGACACGATCTGCTGTGACTTGGATTGCATGCGAGCCTGTCACTTGCTCTTCAAAACCAACCATATCACAAGTGATATTTGCACGACGCAAAACATCCACAACTGTCAAAGCTTCAATTTCTTCAAAGCCCTGAGCTAACATAACTGCTACTTTTACCATGATTTTCTCCTTATTTGATTTGTTTTAAAACAACCTTTTTCCGCTTGAATGGAACTTTTCCGCTCTTTTCTTCAGCTAGATTGGTCTGGTAACTCATCGATAAAAGTAAGCCCACACCAATCAGATTACTGATAATAGCCGATCCCCCTTGAGAAATGAAAGGCAAGGGAATCCCCGTCAAAGGAAGCAAACCTGTCACGGCACCGATATTCTCAAAGATATGGAAGAGTAACATCATAATTAAACCTGTAGAAATATAGGTGTAGAACTGATTATTTGATTTAAGAGTAATCTTCAACATACGATAAATCAGCATGAGATAAAGGGCGATAACAAGGACAGAGCCAATAAAGCCAAAATCTTCTGCAATGACCGTGAAAATCATATCCGACTCTCGAACTGGAATAAGCAGATTAGAAGCATTAAAACCCTGTCCAAACAAGCCACCGCTTCCAATGGCAATCTGTCCTTGAGCCTGCTGATAGGTCGTTGTTTGAGCAAAGTCAAATGGGTTGAGCCAAGCCAAAATACGGTTGATTTGATAGGTCGGCATTCCCAGTTGATGGAGAAAAGCCCGACCGTCCTTGCTGATAAAAATAGCTAAGAAAGCAGCAATTCCTGTTACAGCAGTCACAAATACTGGGATAATAATTTTCCAAGAAACCCCCGATAATAAAACGATTCCTGAGAAAATGGCTACAAAAACCAAAGCCGTCCCCAAGTCACTTTGAAGTGCCAAAAGAACTAGGACTGGAATGGTAAAGACAATCATCCAAAAAATCAACAAAAAGTCCAGCGGAACTGTGCGTCTCCATTCCTTATGTTTCTTTGTAAATTGGACAATGACACGGGCCAACATGAGGATATAGGATATCTTCATAAATTCTGACGGCTGGAACAAGGTAACACCATTTACCGATACCCAGTTTTTGGCACCCGTTGATGCAACTAAACTTGGATTATAAAAGACGATAGGCAAGACCATAAGTCCCAAGCCTAAAATATACAGAAAGGGGGTCACTTTCCAAAGAAATTCTGTATTGAAGAGCATGACCACAAAACCAATTACAAGTCCCAAGGCAATCCAGGCAACCTGCTGCCCTAAAATGGGCAAGATATTATTTGGATAATCATGACTAACGGCAATATAAATAGCCACCACGCCGATAACCAGTAGGAAAAATACTGGCAGAAGCAAACTATAATCGACTCTAGAGTCGAGAGAACGTTTCATATATTCACCTTTTCTCTTTCTTAGATTTTTCATTTTTGTGGTTTTGGAGGAAATCAATAACAGTAGAGGTAATCTGTTTTCTATTCACCTCTCTGATAGTTCTTTCCTTCGCTAAAGCTTGTCTAATCTGTTTACCATATCGTTTATGAACAATTCGACTATCCAATATCACAGCAATGGAAGCTTGTTCCTCTTTTCTAATTGTTCGACCCAAAGCCTGTTTGAGACGAATAATGGCCATTGGCAACTGATAATCATAGAAAGGATTCTTCCCTTCCTGACGCAATTCATGATTTAATTTTCGTGTTAAAGGTTCTTGGGGATTTTGGAAAGGCAATCGAGGAATTACTTGAATAACGCAAGGATGGGTAGAAAAATCAACCCCCTCCCAGAAACTTCCTGTTCCAAGTAATATTTGTCGCTCTCCTTTTTCAAAACGTTTCTTCAGCTGACTGGGTTCCCCATTTTTATATTGGGCTAAATGAGGATGGTCTAGTAAATCTGAGACTGCTAACAGTAATTCTTTAGACGTAAATAAAACAAGCAAAGGCTCTTGAAACACCTGTAAGGAATGGATAACTGATGTAACCTCTTCTGCATAATCTAAAGGAGAATATTCAGTTACTAACGGAAAATCATTTACTAATAAAATTTCTTGTTGCTTCTGTTGTAAAGATTCAACTGTAATAAGTGGAGCTTCAGTAAATCCTAATAAATCCGCTAAAGAAACTCTATTACTGATTTCAAGAGTGGCAGATACGCCAAGCACTCTGCAATCTTCTGGCAATAAATCTGCTAGTAGAAAGCGGCCTTTTTTACTTGAGCAGATTAAGACATCCTTACTAGACTTCTCAGCTGTTGCCAGCCAAAATTCACGGTCTGATGTAAAAAAGCGCGTCATATCTCTATACTCGGGAAGATTTAACTCAGAAAAATGCTGGCGTAAGTTTTCAAGAGAATCCAACCACTTGTCATTCTTAAGTCCTGAGTAAAACTGATCTATCAAATAGCGACATTCAAACCCGATACTCTCAAGCAACCGTCTCTGAATAAGATCTTTTTCTGTTTCCAAGGACTTTTGAACTTGTGTTACTAGAGACTCGAGGAGATAAGACTCTTGGGCGAGGTTTTCAAGGGCAATCAGCATTTTTTGAGCCTCATCTATGATTACCAAGCGATTGTTGACAAACTCTGGATCGTCCTCTAAACGTGTTACCAGATAAGCGTGATTGGTTAACAAAAGGCGACTCGATTTAGCCCTATCTTGCTACGTTGCCAGAAGTCCTCAGAACTAAATAAACTTTTTTTTGAAAGTTTTCCATCATGTACAAGTTCAGCTAGAAAATGTTGATAACGATACAGCTGCCCGATTTCATCTAAGTCACCTGTTTCTGTCTCTGTTAACCAAATCAAGACTTGCATTTTAAAGCGTGTGAATAGGCGGTTAGACTCTGGCCTATGAAGTACTTTATAAAAATTATCGAGTTTCAAATAATTTTGAGGTCCCTTAAGACTATGAATATCAATATGAAAAGTATCTTTTAATCGCCTTCCTTCTTCTTGCATAATTTGATTTTGAAGAATTTTGGTAGGAACACTTACAAGGATGCCCCCTTCACTTTCCATGCTCAAAGCTAGTAGTAGATAACCATAAGTCTTTCCAAGACCCGTTTGGGCTTGAATAAATGCGGTTTTCTGTTCTTTTAATAACTGCTCAACTTTTTCTGCAAATTCAACTTGCTGAGGACGTTCATCCAAGCCTAACAAGGACATATTTTTAGTGAAATCCTTTGATAGCTTACGTGGTTTTAAAGACTGACTTTTCTTTCTTAGAAAGAGTCCATGGAACTCCATCAAATCGTGAGAAGAAAGGAGGGACTGTCGCTGATATACTTCTTCAATCACTAAATAAGTTTCATAAAGGAGGTTATCCGCAAGATTTAACAAGGTTTCTAAAAGTCCTTTTGGTAACTGAAAAAGTTTTTGACGCATAAAAAGCAAAAGCTCTGCTGTTGCTTGTGCATCAGAGAGAGCGGTGTGGGCGTGGTCTAACTTAATCCCTAACTCTTGACAGAGAATGCCGAGATTGTACTTTTCAAACTGAGGGTACAAAACCTGTGCTAACTCAACGGTATCTACTCGTGGAGTTCTCAATTCATAACCTTCAAAGAATAGGTACTCTGCCAGAAGATTTGCATCAAACTGTACATTGTGCGCGACAAAAACACCATCCTTGACCAGTTCAAAAATCCTTCCAGCTACCTGTGAAAACTCTGGAGCAACTGCCAACCGTTGATCAGTCAAACCTGTCAATTCTTTTATATGAGAATCCAAGGGCTCATGAGGATTGACATCCGTCCCATACTGATCGACGATTTCGCCATTTTCAATCACCACAATACCCACTTGAATAATTTTTGCCTTGCTTCCGGTGCTAGTGGCCTCTAAATCAACAACCACATACCGATCATTTCTCGAATTCATCATTAAAAATTATATCAAAAAAAGCCCTGTTTGACACCCCTCAACTTCGATAGAAAAATCTCTTTGCTTGAAAAAATTTTTATAAAATGTTTGAATAGTATTATACAGAAAAGGAGAAATAGGATGAACCCATTAGATTTGTTTAATCAAGTAAAAGAGCTAATCGAAACAAAAGATTTCGAAGCTGCAAAAACATTTGTTGCAGAAAATCAAGAACAGCTTGGAGAATACTTCTCTCAAGCTCAGCAGTTGATTTCTGGTTCTGAAGGTCTAGATGGCCTCGTTGGAAAGATTAAAGGATTTTTCTAAAAGATATAAAGGCGCCTGAAGCCATCAGGTGCCTTTTTGAGATATTTTTTTCATTATTTTGGGCAGATAAGAGCTGATTTCCGTCGGCAAGACCACATAATGTTCTTGAGATAGTTCTTGGGCTATGGCTGAATGAAGATGGGTTGCCACTGCCACACGTTCGTAGAGACTGGCCTGTCGGAATTGGCCTACAAATCCTGCAATCATCCCAGCCAGAGTATCTCCCATTCCCCCAGTCGCCTGATAGGGACCGCCAACTTGTAACTGGTAATAATAAGATTGGCCAACTTGCCAAATACGAGTAGCTGGACCTTTCTCCACCAAAATGGTTCCTTGAGGGAAGGAAGTTAGGGCATTAGCCGTTGCATCTTCCTTTTGCTTATCAATAGCAATACCAGATAGCTTTTCCCATTCTTTTTGGTGGGGAGTTAGGATAAGCTGGTTAGATGGAAACGGCAAACTTATCCTAGCGAGAATAGTCAAGGCACCTCCGTCTACAATCAAAATCTGATTCTTTTTTAAGCTGGCAAAAATCTGTTTGACTAGATTTTCTCCAAATGCATCGTCTCGTAAACCAGGCCCCAGCAAGACAACTTCTGCCTTCTTCAACTGCTCTTTTAACAGTTGTTGGTCTTGAAGAGAAAAGGCCATAGCCTCAGGTAAATGACTGTGCAAAGCTGGGATATTTTCCCTATCTGTTCCAACGGTCACCAAACCAGCTCCACTTTTAACAGCCGCCAAAGCAGACATGATGATAGCACCACCATAAGGATAAGTCCCACCAAGCAACAGCAGACGGCCATAGTCTCCTTTATGACTGGTACGAGAACGTTCAATAATAACTTTTTCTAATAATTCTTGCTCAATCACTTTCATTGTTTTTTCCTCTCTATTCATTATACTATAAAGTCTATTCACCTTGCATCTTAAATATAAATCTCTCCGTTCATATAGAAAAAGAGGGGACAAAACCCCTCTACTCTCCTTTCGTCCAAACACGAAAGTAAACGATTCCATTTTTACTAGTAAAGACGGAGAGGCCTAATTGGTCCTCTCCATCTATTCGACTCATTTATCGATTCATTTTTTATCTTCTACCAATCTATACAAATAGAATGGTATTAGGCGCATAGACTAGTCTTCTTTACGTTTTGCAGTTAATAAAGCTGCTGATAAGGCCAAGGTAACACCTGCCAAGAAAATAGCTGTTTCTGACTGTTTTTCACCAGTTTCTGGCAATCTCTTGTCTTCCTTGGCAACTTGAACTGGTACTTCTGGAGTCTGAGCTTTTTCTAACGAACTTAGTTTAAACTCTGGTTTTTCTACTGTCGGTGCTGGTTGATTACCTACTGTAGCTAGAATACCACGGTACTCTGGAAGTTTATGTTCTAGAGCCATTACAGCATTAACACCACCCTTAAATTCAGGTTTCTCAACACTTGGTACTACTTGATCTCCTACTGTGGCTAGAATTCCTGTGTATTCTGGAACTTCGTTTACTGCTGCTTCTACAAAGTTAGCACCACCTTTGAATTCTGGAACTTCGTTTACTGCCGCTTCTACAAAGTTAGCACCGCCTTTGAACTCTGGAACTTCGTTTACTGGCGCAGGTTCCTCACCCTTACTATTTGAAATAGATGGTTTTACTCCTACCTCAATAATACGATCCTGAGCCTTTCTTTCTTCAGAATGAACAAGAGTTCTAGTAGTTCCCCAAACTTGAATATAGTCAACTTTTTCTCCAGCTTGTCCTTCAGAAACTATACGACGTTGACCTTGAGCAAGCTCAGGGGTGTCACGAATAATTTCTTTAAACGGAAGTGAAGTCTTTTCAATTTCCAAACTTGGTACTTCTGCAACTAAGTTCTTAACGCCCTCTGTCGGTGTTGTTTGGAAGGTAGACTTAAAGTGTAAACGATATTCTTTCACCAGATTTCCATCTTTGGAAATAAGACGAACGAGTGTTGGAAGATTTGTATTTCCATGATCCACTATTGTGACTACTCCATGTCCACTAGTTGTCGCAGTGACTTTTGGTTTAGTTCCCATTGTTGTTAGGGTGTACTCTGTCACATTTGGATCAAAGTTTTCCAATGATTTTCCATCGATTGAAATAGTCGCTGATGGTGTTTCGACTTCTGCTCCCTTGCCTGCAGAGTAGGCTGTAAATTCGACTACTGCTAGACCGTTAGTAGTAGACTTACGAGTCATTCGAGCACGAATAGCTGGCGCTTGAACCGGTTCAAAGTTAAACTCAATTGGTTTCCCAGCTACTAATTCTCCAGAAGCTTTGTAAGGAATTGGAGCCCAATTTTCTGCCTTGTTGAATGGATGGTCAGCATTTTCTTCATAACGAGAAATCGTACTTGGTTCTGTAAAGGCAGGGCCAATATATCTTTCTAGAACCATTTTCTCTGGGGCATCTGTTCCACTATCTTTAAAGAACTGCATGGCAACTTTTCCAATAGCTTGTGAGGTAATGTTACCGTTCTTCTTAAACAATATTCCCACAGAAGTTTCTTGATTTTTTGGTGTACGAGACCAGTTTGTCCAACGTCCATCCTCATTAAATTTTCCATCATTGATATAGAAAATTCTATCATGTGAAGCTGCTTGTGTATCGTTCGTTGTTGAAGCAAAGGCTTTAGAGTCCGTTTCATTGTTGCTTGGATTTTCTGAGATGACTTGATTTCCTTTAGCTACAACTGTTACTTGCATGGTAGTTGTTAGATTTGTACCGATGACATGACCAGTTACTTGGAATCTTCCCTCATGCTCTGTCGCATGTTGAGGAATAGCATCCCATTTCACTGCCAGTTTATCTGTAGTCCAAGTATTTGAAGTTGGATAATAAACAGTGACTTCTGATGGAAGCTGAAGGGTATCTCCGAGCTTCAAAGTAGTTGCACCATTTTCAGCTGCTAAAGGTAGACTTGTATCTTTTTCATCATTACGGTAGATCCGATATTCTTTTAAAATAGTACCATCTTCAGCCTTCAAAATAAGACGTGTCGCACCTTTTGGACTTGTTGCTGGAACAAGAGTAACCAAACCATTGTTGCTAGCTGTTGCAGTAATTTCCTTGCTAGATTGAGGAATATAATAATCTATTTTCGATGGATTAAAGTGTTCAAGATCCTTGCCATCTACTTTGATAGAAATATCTGAACTTGTTTCACTTAAGACCTTGTTTCCAAGGATAGTTAGCTCTGTCAGACCAACTCCCGCAGTACCTTCAGCCTTTTTCATTCGAAGACGAACAGCATAGGTTTCTACCTTGTCAAAGGTAAAGTGATTGGTTTGAGTTGCAGATAGCTGGCTTGGAGCATGTAAGTTTTCAACTGCCTTCCAGTTGGCTGGATTATTAAATGGATGATTAGTATCACGCTGAGCATTGCTGACATCACTTGGTAAATCTGGAATTTCTTTACCTACATAATATTCAACTACATATTCTTTTGGAAGACCAATTGCTCCATCAGTATAGAAATCAACCGACAAATTGTTGACAAAACGTTTCGTCAAGTCTCCTGAATTACCAAACAAGATAGAAGCCCAGTCATTATCAGTATTTGTTCTCCAAGTAGTCCATCTATTTTTAGCATCTGTTGGCGTTCTTGACACAGTTAGGTCGTTCAAGGTATTAGCTGAATCATCTCCTCCTGTATTGGATACAATGGCAGCTGGCAATTGTGACCCTGTCCATTGTTTAGAGATATTATTTCCAGCAACAACTTGACTAGACACTCGAACATGAGCTTTAGTTGTAAGATTGCTACCTACTAAACGACCATTGATTTCATAGACCCCTTCAGTTTGACTAAAGTTGGCTGGAACCTGTTCCCAAACCACATCTTTGTAGATAGTTGTTCCGTTAGAATGGTAAGCACGAACATTAGCTGGCAATTGAACTGTCTCACCCTTAGGTACTGTGAGGCTGACTTCCTCTGCAACTTGTAAGCCTTCAACTGTCACCGTTGCTTGAGCTTCAATGTCTGTTCCTTCTACATGTCCTTTAAGGGTAAAGCTATGATAGCGACCCAATTCTTTTTTATCTACCTTGTCCCAAGTTACAGATACTTTGCGTGGCAAGCCCTTATCAAATTCTGCCCCAACTTCTTTAGGTAGATTCGGTTGCTGATTAATATCTGTAGAAATAGATACAGGATGAAGTTTCACAATCTTCTTGCTGACTTTATTTTCTTTAATCACCACTTCAGTAGTTATAGATTTCGTGCTCTCTGTCTGATTATCGATGCGTGGTGTCAATGTCACGCGTCCTTTGCTATAAAGAAGGAGGTTTTGTCCATTCACCTCAAGATGCCCACCATCAGATGATTTAGCTTCTAGGTGAATATCTGAAGCTGAAAATTCTGTTTGAGAACCATCCTCATAACTACCAATGACACGATAAGTTAAAACCTGATCTTCAGTAGCAGTTTCTTTTCCTTCCACAACTACTTCCAAACGTTTCAAGGCAGGAGCTTCCTTCACAAACTGAATTAAGTAAGTTTGAACTAAGTCACCCTTTTGGTCACTCAAGAAGACAGAAGCCTGATAACCATTATCAGCAGAAGCTTGCTGAACAGTTACTTGATAACCAGTAGTCTGAGCTCCAACATTTGGAATTGTTCCAGTGTAAGGAAGAGATACACGATAATAAGTCTTGCCAGGATCAAAGTTGTCAAGAGTTTTATCCCCAACAGTAAGTCCTGTAATGCTACTTGTTGTTTCCTTATTGCTTGCGATAAAGGTTGCTGTTACTTCACGATCATCATCTACCAATTTACCAGTAGCCTCCGTACGTCCACCTTCCTTGTTCAAAGCAGCAGGATCTTTCAAGGTCCAAGAAACAACATCAGTATCAATCAAGCTACCATCTGTCAGAACAGCTGTGACTGTTTTATCCAAATCTGCTGCAGTTGTACCAACTGGTACTGTAGCAACTTTTGGTAACCATCTATCTAAGGCAATCACTTTTACAAGTGCCTCAGCTTTGGTTTCCAAACCTTCTACACGTCCAGATACTTTTTTCTCACCTGCACTTTTAAGCAAGTCAGCTGGCACGTCCCATGTTACAGTCTTTTCCTCAACACTACCGTCGCTATAAATAGCTGTTACTGTTTGAGGCAATTCAGGATTTGTGCTAACATCAGTTGTTGCTTTTACAGGAGCAAAGGCTACAAAGTGACGGTTTTCTTTCTTACCAGACACAGTTGCGACCGTTGCGCTATCAGAAGTTAAACCAGCAGAATCTGCATAAAGAGTAAATTTACCTTCTTTTTCTGTTGATTTTACAATGACAACTCCTTTACCATTGAAAGCACGTCTTTGCCATGTTCCATCCGCTTGAGCTTTGTAGCGCTCACGGCTAGCTTGTTCTCCATTATCCACACCAACAATTTGTCCCTGACCATGAAGATTGAAATGAACAAGATTATTCGCTGTCGGAACCACATTCCCATCGCCATCAACAATTTCGTAATGGATGTAGGATAGGTCTTTCCCATCTGCAGTGATAACATGCTCTTCTTTAGTCAGACGAACTCTTGCTGGTTCCCCTGCAGTTGTCACACTATCACGCGCAATTTCGTTGCCATTTTCATCTCGAGCAATCGCAGTCAGTGTGCCGGTTGGTATTTCACAAGCCACTCAAGATACAATTCACTTGGTTTAGCCCCTTCATGATAAGGACGTCCATCTTCTGTCCTTTTCTTCGTATATTCCTTTTTACCAAGCGACTGTCCATTTAAGAACAATTCGACACTTGCAGCATTTGAGAAGGTACGAACTGGAACCTTTCCATCGACTAGCATCTTGCGATCCTTAAGTGTCTCTTCAGTCCAGTTCCAATGTGGTAAAATGCGAACAGTTGGCTTTTCTTTAGCACTATACCATTCACTACGGTAAAGGTAAAAATCATTCTTCGGTAAACCAGCCGTATCGATGATACCAAAGTAAGAGCTCTTCACAGGTGTATTATCTTGGTTATGCCATGGAGTTGGTTCTCCAATATAATCAATACCTGTCCAGATAAATTGTCCAGCATAGCCAGCACGATCACGGTCAAAAGTCCATGACTCAGTAGCTGTTCTTCCCCACCCAACACGGTCATTACCATAATCAGATTGTTCATAGTGACGATTTGGACGGTTATCGTGTCCAAGGATTTGAGCAGGATTGTAATAAGAATCACGCGTTCTAGTAGCTGAAGAGGTTTCAGAACCATAAATGAGCCAGTCTGGATGCGCTCTACGAACCGCATCATAAAAACGTTCACCATAGTTCATACCGACAGCATCCATGATTTCTGCGAGTTTCAAGAAATCACCTGTCGCTGCACGACTAAATTTATTTTCACCCATAGTGACATAACGTTCAGTATCAATTGCCTTGATAATAGTCTTCAGACGTTTAGCAGTTTCGATAGAGCGAGGACTACCATTTGCCTCTTCTACCTCATTTCCAAGAGACCACATTACGATAGACGGATTGTTCTTATCCCGTTCTACCATTGTTCTGAGATCAAAATCAGACCACTTCTCACCCTTCTTAGCTTCAGGATGGGTTGCATCTTGATCAAAGAAACGTCCATAGTCATAAGTCTTCTTACCACCATACCAGGTATCAAAAGCTTCCTCTTGAACCAAAAGACCTAAACTTGCTGCAGCATCAAGTAACTGAGGACTAGCTGGATTGTGGGTTGTTCGAATAGAGTTAACCCCCATATCTTTCAGGAGTTTTAATTTACGATAGGTAGCCTTATAATTTTCTTCTGCACCCAAAGCTCCATTGTCATGGTGAATACTTACTCCGTGGAATTTCATACGTTCACCATTCAGAGAGAAACCATCCTTAGCAGTCCAATTAAAATAGCGGTAACCAAATGTATCTTCTGTTACATCAACTAGTTGACCTTCTTTATAAACCTTTGTTTTCAAAACATACAGTTGAGGATGATAACTTTTTGTCGTCCAAAGAGTTGGTTTATTAACTAGGATTGTTTGTCTGAAATCTGCAACTTCATTTTCTGCTAAATTCTTCGTTTCAGAGCGCACTAATTCTGAAACAACCTTACCTTCCTTAGTGAAAATTTGTTGTTCCACAAAGACTTTAGCAGCCTTCTTATCCGTATTTTTAATCTTACTTTGAACCTGTGTTTCAACATTCCCTTCTTTTTGCTCAGCAAGTTTTGGAGTAGTGATATGATTACCATTTTCGGCAACATGGACTTTATCACGATAACTAAGAGTTACATCACGATAAATCCCACTTCCTGAATACCAACGACTACTTGGTTGCTTATTGGTCACTTGAACAGTAATTGAATTTTCACTACCATCCTTGTTTAAAAATTCTGTGATATCATATGAAAAATGATTATAGCCACTTGGATAATGTCCTACAAATTTACCATTTACATAGACCTTTGAATCCATGTAAACCCCATCAAAATTGATACGAACATCCTTATTCTTGTCTGCTTCATTTAATGTGAAAGTCTTACGATACCAAGCTGTTCCACCATTTAACTGGCCACCTTCATTACGCGCGGGAGACTTATGGTCGAAATCAAAATAAATGCTCCAATCATGTGGAAGATTCAATTTAGACCAATCATGAACATCCACATCTTTTTTTGAAAAATCTCCTTGGGCATTTAGTTTAAAATACCAATCTTTATTAAAATCTTGTTTTCGCTCCGATAATAGTTGTTTTTCCTTTTCAACTTCAGCTTTGTTTGACTCTCCAGATAGTGCTTGCGATTTTTCAGAAGAAGGTTTGATCTCTGTGTCTGCTTTCACTTGGTCCTTTTCAGAAGTTTTTTTAGAATCCTCTTTCAGTTCTGTTCCAGATGTTGATGCAGATTCAACAGGCTTTGGATTTGCCTCTTCAGATTTCTGTTTGTCCTCAGCCTTGGTTCCTTCTTCTACTTTATTTGGAGTTTCCACTTTAGGGCTAGCTAATTCATGACTACCCTCATTAGCAGGTTTAGTAGGTTCTGTATCCTTAGTAACTTTTCCTCCTTCCGATTCAGCTTTTGGTTTTACAAACTCACGCCCACCATTCTCATCAGCCTTTGCGATAGCAGCTGCCACATCATCGGGAAGCTTATCTAAAGGCTGAGCTTGATGAACAGTTGTTTCTCCTGTTTGAGTATTGGATGAAGCCACTTCCTCAGCTTGTACAGCTGAAATGCCAAATATACTAGCCCCAATCATTACAGATGCCGCACCTATTGCAAATTTACGAATGCTATAATGACAACGTTTATCAAAAAGTCTTTTGTTCATTAAAATCCTCATTTCTTTTTCTTGATACAAAGTAAGCGCTTACTTTATTTTAAAAAACGACCTCCTTCTGAATACACAAACACGTACCAAGTTCGATAATATATTTTATATATTAAATATATCAAAACACACCTAAAATTGCAATCATTTTCCATCAATTTAACCTAATAAAATGGTATGCAAGATAAGTTCATTCAAAAGAAATAAGTGCAATGAAAGTAGCTTTCTATTCTAGACTCTTTCCAATACAAATTTCATTCTATTAATAGCATTTTCATACTTCAAATTTATAGTTTATGGACTCATATCATTTTAGACTGCATTATATAAAAAGAAGGTAAAACATTATTCTACCTTCTTTTTTCCTATTTTCTATCCAATGTCCGAAGTGCTGCTTGATAAGTTTGCTCCATCAGCATGGTAATGGTCATAGGACCTACACCTCCAGGAACTGGTGTGATGTGGCTAGCAAGTGGGGCAACTGCCTCATAATCAACATCACCACATAGCTTCCCATTTTCATCGCGATTCATCCCAACATCAATGACAACTGCTCCAGGTTTAACAAAGTCAGCAGTCACAAACTTGGCACGACCGATTGCAACCACCAGAATATCTGCTTTAGCAGCCACCTTGGCAAGATTATGAGTCCGTGAGTGAGTCAAAGTCACTGTAGCATTCTTTGCCAAAAGAAGCTGGGTCATGGGTTTTCCGACGATATTGGAACGACCGATGACGACCGCATTTTTACCTTCCAAGTCAATCCCATATTCATGAAACATTTCCATAATCCCTGCAGGTGTCGAAGGAATCATGACTGGATGACCTGACCAAAGACGCCCCATGTTTAGCGGATGAAAACCATCCACATCTTTTTCTGGGTCAATGGCTAATAAAACCGCCTCTTCATCAATATGTTTTGGCAATGGTAACTGGACCAATATCCCGTGCCATTCTGAATCTTGATTGTATTTGGCAATCAAGTTTAACAATTCCTCTTGGGTAATGGTTTCTGGAACTCGGACTACTTCACTACGAAAACCAGCTGCAAGGGCAGAACGTTCCTTATTACGAACGTAGACTTGGCTGGCAGGGTTGTTCCCTACCAAAATCACTACCAAACCAGGTACTAGCCCCGTTTCTTCCTTTAATCTCTCAGTCTTTTCAGCCAGCTGTCCTTGTAACTTAGATGCTAGAACCTTCCCATCAATAATCTGTGTCATATCACTTCTCTTTTCTTTCAAATATCTTCCATTATACCAAAAACTGCTAATCCTCTCTAACACTTCTTTCCTAGGCTATCTTATAGTTTCAAACTATAAGAAAAAGGAGCGGATATTCCATCCAACTCCTTATTCTTATTAGAAAATCTAATTAGATTTAATCTTCTTTTTTCTTGCGAGCAAGAAGTCCAAATCCACCTAGTGCTCCAAGAAGTCCGAGCGCTGCAAGACTAGCGTTAGCTTCTGTACCTGTGTTAGGCAACTCTTTTTGACCTTCAACATATTGAGGTGTTTCTTGTTTAGAAGGTTGAGCTGGTTTAGCAGGTTTTTCTACTTCCCTAGGATTTGGAACATAGTTGATTGGTGTATCCTCACCTGGGTTAGTTGGAACATTTGGTACTTCATATCCTTTAGTTGGATTGTTTGGATCTACTGGTTTCAACGGATTACCATCTTTGTCCTTAGGTGTGTATCCTGGCACGTACGGAAGAACTGGTTTATCCTTGCCTGGTTTGGTTGGATCTGTTGGATCGTTTGGATACTTGATTGGA
>AQTU01000015.1:0-60296 GCA_000385835.1 Streptococcus mitis 13/39
TACAGGAGGCGTTAATAGTGCAGAAGCAGCAATTAAAGAAGTTCCAGAATATACAGGAGGCGTTAATAGTGTAGAAGCAGCAATTAACGAAGTTCCACAATATACTCTTACAACAGCAGGTACTAACAAGGATAATACTTATCAAGCGCCAGCAGTAAAAACAGAAGATAAAAAAGAACTTCCAAATACTGGTGGTAAAGATAATGTTGCAGTTGCATCATTAGGATTCCTTGGATTGTTCCTTGGTGCCATTCCATTTGTGAAACGTAAAAACTAATTCATTTCGTAGTTTGAAAGAGAGGGAGTAACTTCCTTCTCTTTTTACTATTATCTTAGTTTCTCTCAGGGAACTCTTCTCAATGGTATTTTTTGGTGCTTTCATTTATAATGGGTGTATGGATAAGAAAAAATTATTATTGATTGATGGCTCTTCTGTTGCTTTTCGGGCGTTTTTTGCGCTCTATCAGCAGTTGGACCGTTTTAAGAATGCGGCTGGTTTGCATACCAATGCGATTTATGGTTTTCAGTTGATGTTGAGCCATTTGTTGGAGCGGGTTGAGCCGAGTCATATTTTGGTGGCTTTTGATGCGGGGAAGACGACCTTCCGTACAGAAATGTATGCGGACTATAAGGGTGGTCGGGCTAAGACTCCGGATGAGTTTCGTGAGCAATTTCCCTTCATTCGTGAGTTGCTGGATTATATGGGGATTCGTCACTATGAGTTGGCTCAGTATGAGGCTGATGACATCATTGGGACATTGGATAAACTAGCAGAGCAGGATGGTTTTGATATTACCATTGTCAGTGGGGACAAGGATTTGATTCAGCTGACGGATGAGCATACGGTGGTTGAAATTTCCAAGAAAGGTGTGGCTGAGTTTGAGGCCTTTACGCCAGAATATCTTATGGAAAAGATGGGCATTACACCGACGCAGTTTATCGATCTCAAGGCGCTCATGGGTGATAAGTCGGATAATATCCCTGGAGTAACCAAAATTGGTGAAAAGACGGGTATCAAGCTCTTGCTGGAGCATGGCTCACTCGAGGGGATTTATGAGAATATCAATGGGATGAAGGCTTCTAAGATGAAGGAAAATCTTATCAATGATAAGGAACAGGCCTTTTTGTCTAAAACACTAGCGACCATTGATACCAAGGCACCGATTGAGATTGGTTTGGAGGATTTGGTCTATAGCGGTCCAGATGTTGAAAATCTCGGGAAATTCTACGATGAGATGGGTTTCAAACAGCTCAAGCAGGCTTTAAATGTGTCGTCAGCTGATGTGGCTGAGAGTTTGAACTTTACTATCGTTGACCAAATTAGTCAAGATATGCTGAGTGAAGAGTCTATCTTCCATTTTGAGCTTTTTGGTGAGAATTACCATACGGATGACTTGGTTGGATTTGCCTGGTCTTGTGGAGATAAGCTCTATGCTACAGACAAGCTTGAGCTGTTGCAAGAGCTGATTTTCAAGGACTTTTTAGAAAAAACACCTCTGAGAGTGTATGACTTTAAGAAGGCTAAAGTTCTCTTGCATCGTTTTGGTGTGGATTTGCAGGCGCCTGCTTTTGATAGCCGTTTGGCTAAATACCTCCTTTCGACTGTGGAGGACAATGAAATTGCGACCATCGCTAGTCTTTATGGTCAGACTTATTTGGTTGATGATGAGACTTTCTATGGTAAGGGAGTCAAGAAGGCCCTTCCTGAACGTGAGAAATTCTTGGAGCATTTAGTTCGTAAGCTTGCAGTTTTGGTCGAAACAGAGCCTATTTTGCTTGAAAAACTCAGCGAAAATGGGCAATTAGAGCTTCTTTATGATATGGAGCAACCTCTAGCCTTTGTCCTTGCCAAGATGGAAATTGCTGGGATTACGGTCAAGAAAGAAACCCTCCTTGAAATGCAGGCTGAAAATGAGCTTGTCATTGAAAAACTCACTCAGGAGATTTACGAACTGGCTGGTGAGGAGTTTAATATCAACTCGCCTAAGCAGCTGGGGGTACTTCTCTTTGAAAAATTGGGACTTCCTCTAGAATACACTAAGAAAACCAAAACTGGATACTCGACTGCGGTGGATGTTTTGGAGCGTTTAGCTCCTATTGCTCCGATTGTTAAGAAAATCCTAGACTATCGTCAGATTGCCAAGATTCAATCCACTTATGTAATTGGCTTGCAGGACTGGATTTTGGCTGATGGTAAGATTCATACGCGCTATGTGCAGGATTTGACCCAGACCGGGCGTTTGTCTAGTGTAGATCCAAACTTGCAAAACATTCCTGTGCGTTTGGAGCAGGGCCGTCTCATTCGTAAGGCTTTTGTACCTGAGTGGGAGGATAGTGTGCTGCTCAGCTCGGACTATTCACAGATTGAATTGCGTGTTTTGGCGCATATTTCTAAGGATGAGCACTTGATTAAGGCTTTCCAAGAGGGGGCAGATATCCATACTTCGACAGCCATGCGGGTCTTTGGCATTGAACGTCCTGAGGATGTGACTGCAAACGACCGTCGCAATGCCAAGGCAGTTAACTTTGGGGTGGTTTATGGAATTTCAGACTTTGGCTTGTCTAATAATCTGGGTATTAGTCGTAAGGAAGCCAAAGCCTATATTGATACCTACTTTGAACGCTTCCCGGGCATTAAAAACTACATGGATGAAGTGGTGCGTGAAGCGCGTGATAAGGGCTATGTAGAGACCCTCTTCAAGCGTCGTCGTGAGTTGCCAGATATCAATTCGCGCAACTTTAACATTCGTGGTTTTGCGGAGCGGACAGCTATTAACTCACCTATCCAAGGTTCGGCGGCAGATATTCTCAAGATTGCCATGATTCAGTTGGATAAAGCCTTGGTTGCAGGTGGTTATCAGACTAAGATGCTGTTACAAGTGCACGATGAAATCGTACTTGAAGTGCCTAAATCGGAACTAGCAGAGATGAAAAAATTGGTCAAACAAACCATGGAAGAAGCCATTCAATTCAGTGTTCCCCTCATCGCAGATGAAAATGAAGGGGCAACCTGGTACGAGGCTAAATAAAAAAGTTATGTAGAGTTTGAAGCACTTGTTTTCAAACTCTTTTTCATGTTTTTCTGTAAGCAGTTTCCTTGACATTTTTTTGGTTTTGCGCTATCATATGTCCATATAATATATGGGAGTCTGTGTACAGTCTGAGAGGAAGCGTTAAGCTTCGACCGCACTTGATCTGGGTAATGCCAGCGTAGGGAACAATACTTAGTCTATTCTGCACCTTTTCCATATATGGTAAAGGTTTTTCTTTTTGTCAAAGGAAAACGAGAAGAGGAGGTTCTTATGAAAGCAAGCATTGCCTTGCAAGTTTTACCCCTATCACAGGGGATTGATCGGATTGCTGTTATTGATCAGGTCATTGCCTATCTGAAAGCTCAAGAAGTGACTATGGTGGTGACACCATTTGAAACGGTCTTGGAAGGGGAGTTTGATGAGCTTATGCGCATTCTCAAAGAAGCGCTGGAAGTGGCAGGGCAGGAGGCAGACAATATCTTTGCTAATGTCAAAATAAATGTAGGAGAGATTTTAAGTATTGATGAGAAACTTGAAAAGTATACTGAGGCGACAGATTAGTCTTTTGGGCTTTCTAGGAGTCTTGTCAATCTGGCAGTTAGCAGGTTTTCTTAAACTTCTCCCCAAGTTTATCCTGCCGACACCTCTTGAAATTCTCCAGGCCTTTGTTCGTGATAGAGAATTTCTCTGGCACCATAGCTGGGCGACATTGAGAGTGGCTTTACTGGGGTTGGTTCTGGGAGTCTTGATTGCCTGTCTCATGGCTGTGCTTATGGACAGTTTGACTTGGCTCAATGACTTGATTTACCCTATGATGGTGGTTGTTCAGACCATTCCGACCATTGCCATAGCCCCTATCCTGGTTTTGTGGCTCGGTTATGGGATTTTGCCCAAGATTGTCTTGATTATCTTGACGACTACCTTTCCTATCATCGTCAGCATTTTGGACGGTTTTAGGCATTGTGACAGGGATATGCTGACCTTGTTTAGTTTGATGCGGGCTAAATCTTGGCAAATCCTGTGGCATTTTAAAATTCCAGTCAGCCTGCCTTACTTTTATGCAGGTCTGAGGGTCAGTGTCTCCTACGCCTTCATCACAACAGTAGTATCTGAGTGGTTGGGAGGCTTTGAAGGACTAGGTGTTTACATGATTCAGTCCAAGAAACTGTTTCAGTATGATACCATGTTCGCGATTATTATTCTGGTATCGATTATCAGTCTTCTTGGTATGAAGTTGGTCGATATTAGTGAAAAATATGTTATTAAATGGAAACGTTCGTAGAATAAGAATGTTTCTGAAAAAGAAAAGAGGAAAGAAAATGAAGAAAACATGGAAAGTGTTTTTAACTGTTTTAACAGCTCTTGTAGCTGTTGTGCTTGTGGCCTGTGGTCAAGGAACTGCTTCTAAGGATAATAAGGAAGCAGAACTCAAGAAGATTGACTTTATCCTAGACTGGACGCCAAATACCAACCACACAGGGCTTTATGTTGCTAAGGAAAAAGGTTATTTCAAAGAAGCTGGAGTGGATGTTGATTTGAAATTGCCACCAGAAGAAAGTTCTTCTGACTTGGTTATTAACGGTAAGGCACCATTTGCAGTCTATTTCCAAGACTATATGGCTAAAAAATTGGAAAAAGGAGCAGGAATTACTGCCGTTGCAGCTATTGTTGAGCACAATACATCAGGAATCATCTCTCGTAAATCTGACAATGTAAGCAGTCCAAAGGACTTGGTTGGTAAGAAATACGGAACTTGGAATGACCCAACTGAACTTGCTATGTTGAAAACCTTGGTAGAATCTCAAGGTGGAGACTTTGAGAAGGTCGAAAAAGTACCAAATAACGATTCAAACTCGATCACACCGATTGCCAATGGAGTCTTTGACACTGCTTGGATTTACTACGGTTGGGATGGTATCCTTGCTAAATCTCAAGGTGTAGATGCTAATTTCATGTACTTGAAAGACTATGTCAAGGAGTTTGACTACTACTCACCAGTTATCATCGCAAACAACGACTATTTGAAAGACAACAAAGAAGAAGCTCGCAAAGTTATCCAAGCTATCAAAAAAGGCTACCAATATGCTATGGAGCATCCAGAGGAAGCAGCTGATATCCTCATCAAAAATGCACCTGAACTCAAGGAAAAACGTGACTTTGTCATCGAATCTCAAAAATACTTGTCAAAAGAATACGCAAGCGACAAGGAAAAATGGGGTCAATTTGACGCAGCTCGCTGGAATGCCTTCTACAAATGGGATAAAGAAAATGGTATCCTTAAAGAAGACTTGACAGACAAAGGATTCACCAACGAATTTGTGAAATAATGACAGAAATTAGACTAGAACACGTCAGTTATGCCTATGGTCAGGAGAGGATTTTAGAGGATATCAACCTACAGGTGACTTCAGGTGAAGTGGTTTCCATCCTAGGCCCAAGTGGTGTTGGTAAGACTACGCTTTTCAACTTAATTGCGGGGATTTTAGAAGTTCAGTCAGGGAGAATTGTCCTTGATGGTGAAGAAAATCCTAAGGGGCGTGTGAGTTATATGTTGCAAAAGGATCTACTCTTGGAGCACAAGACGGTGCTTGGTAATATCATTCTTCCCCTCTTGATTCAAAAGGTGGATAAGGCAGAAGCTATTGCTCGCGCAGATGAAATTCTTGCGACTTTCCAGTTGACAGCTGTAAGAGATAAATACCCTCATGAACTCAGTGGTGGGATGCGCCAGCGTGTGGCCTTGCTTCGTACCTATCTTTTCGGTCACAAGCTCTTTCTCTTAGATGAAGCCTTTAGCGCCTTGGATGAGATGACCAAGATGGAACTACACGCTTGGTACCTTGAGATTCACAAGCAGTTGCAGCTAACAACCTTGATCATCACGCATAGTATCGAGGAGGCCCTTAATCTCAGCGACCGCATCTATATCTTGAAAAATCGCCCTGGGCAGATTGTTTCAGAAATTAAACTAGATTGGTCTGAAGGTGAGGACAAGGAAGTTCAAAAGATTGCCTATAAACGTCAAATCTTGGCAGAATTAGGCTTAGATAAGTAGAAAAATAGGGAGTTGGTGAAGATTATCCTTTACTAGCGCCTTTTTTCTTTTAAAAATAAGAAAATTTCGGTATAATAGTCAATTATACCGAAATCATTCTATAATCGTTGATACATAAGGGTTTTATGTATCGGTTTTTTTTATTTTGTGGACTTTTTTAAGAACTTTTTTATTTTTTCGAGGGCATTTTCAAAGAATGAGACTGCTCTTTTTTGGTTCTCTTTTGATAAATGGCTGTAAGTGTCCATAGTTACAGATATTTTTGCATGGCCAAGCCGTGTCTGTATTTCCTTGTATGGCAGGCCAGCATTAAGCAAGATACTAGCGTGAGTGTGTCGGAAAGCATGAAAACCTAAATCAGTACAGTTAGCGCTTTTTAAGTGCTTATGTAGGCGATAATCAACCTTTCGAGTATTGACATAGTTGTCAAAGCTATCAGAGAATACTTTCTCATAGGTTAGGCCAATGTTTCTACCATTTTCTGCTTGTCTTGCTCGGTAGAGACGAAGCATGAGCACTGTTTTATGATCGATATCTAAAACTCTATAGCTTGATTTTGTCTTAGGACTGTTTACCTGGTTTAAAATGTTGAGTGTTTTGTTAATATCGATCGTTCCGTTCTGCAGGTCAATATCAGACCATTCCAGGGCCAGACATTCACGGATGCGCAGTCCAGTAGCTAGGAGCGTTTTATAAAGCACAGTATCATAAAAATTGATAAAGGTATTCTCCAGGTTATCGAGATAGGAGAGGAAGTTTTTAAGTTACTGATCTTGAAAGTATTTAATTTCTTGTTTATCTCTGGTTATCTTTCTAGGAATAACAATATCACGAGCAGGGTTATTGTCTAATGCTTGAATAGAAATTCCATACTGTAGAATACGTTTATTTAAGGCATGAAGATGATTGTATTCTTTATATCCTGTTCCGTCCTGATTGTACTCATCCGCCCACTTATTTACCTGAGTTTGGATAATAACAGGAGTAAGTTTATCTAGTTTGTAAGTACTAAATGAGGGCAAGAGGTAATTATTTAAGCAACCTTTTATCTTTATCTGCGTATTAGTCTTTATGGTATGCTGGTAGGTTTGCCAGAATAAGTCCACAAGTTCGCTATAGGTTGTTATATGTGAGCGTTGTTTCCGTGTAGAGCCGTTTTTCTCAAATTCTACCTTAGCCTGGGTGGCCTTGTTTCTGAGTTCTTTCTTTGTTCGTGCTGATATGGTAGTCTTGACCTTCTTACCAGTCACAGAATCAATGCCAAGATAGATACTAGAGCGGTAGACTGCTGATCCGTCTTTTTTCATGTGTTGTGTAATTTTCATGGTTTTACTCCTTTTCCATCAGCAGGCAAGCAATTAGAAAAGGTTTTGAGTTTATACCATGCGAGGAGCCACGAGAACCCCTTTATTTTTGACTGCTTTTAAGATATAAATCTTAAATTTTGATTTAATCAAGTATCTACAATCTGGAGGTTTAGATCTTCAATGCATCTTCTATCTCTCGCATTGTTTGTTTCATTAAGTAATAATGCTCTTGAGAAGTCTTTTTGAGTATGTATTTTGTTCCTGGACCGCTCCCAACTCTTTTTATAAATTCCTGTTCAATTAATCTATCTAAAGCTCGTCGGTAACTATATTCCTGACCAGCCAATCCCAAATCATTTTCAATCTGTTTTCGTTTAATAGAGCCTTTTTCCGAAATGTACTCAAGGATACTTTTATCTGGCTCTGGAAGTTTGTTTATATTATGCTTGAAATCAACTTTCCAAATAATAATTGTTGTAGAATCAAACGGTGACTGAATGGTAGGGAGAATTAAATTATGTCTTGCTGCAACATCAAATATTTTTTGTCCTCCGCTCCCGGCTTTTTCTGAAAACCCAATTTTTCTTAAAAGAGTAGAAATGGTCGGATTTCTTGTTACAGAGCTGTTTCCTTTTATAAATTCATCAATAGTTACCCTCATATTACCTGGATTTTTAAATTCATAGTAGTCTGGTAATGCTGTAATTTTTATTGGGAAATCTGCATCATAATATGCATGCATCAGACTATTAACTAAGGCTTCACGTAAAGATTCTTCTAAATCTTTTTTAAAAGGTATTCGAGTTTTTGAGTTTTCATCTAATATGAACGGTTCTTTTACTGTTGACGAGAGTTTATCCATAACAATGAGTAAGAAATCAAATATATTCAAGTCAGGGAAACTAGCATCTCCGGTCGACACACGGTCAATCCATCGAGGATTTAAGTTGCTATCCTTTTCAAAATAATCTAACTGAAAATGTGGGAATCGATCTGTTATGGAATTATATTTACCAAAAAATAGTAACCCCCCAGACGTGAGTTTATACGTTCCATCCCCATTCCTATCTTTTTTATACGCTCCAATGTTTATTAGTAAGTCTTCGGTGGACAAATCCTTGTATTTTTTATCCTGTAAAATTAGAAGAGAACGGTATCTCTCAACTGTTTCTAAGTTAATGTCATCTATATCAAATTTTGGTAATATTTGGCTATCAATATCATCGTGTGAACTAGATAATAGATATTTTAACTGCTGCTTGGTAACCAATCTATCACCTTCACCTAATCTTATATAGGACTTACCTATATCCTTACCTATATGAACAGGTTTTACTGAGTAAGGAGCTTCTCTTATGTTAACAATAATTAGGCTTCTTTTGCTATCTGCGATAGGTGATATAAGAATATCATCATCAGTTAATAAATTGAAACTAACTTTGCTAGGGTTATTTGCATCGTTAAGAAGTTGATCATAAATAGGTTGAGGATTTTTAAATCCTTTTTTGGGATTCATTTTATCTCTTTCATCATACCCTAAGATAATTACTCCCCCGTTTGTATTAGCAAAAGCAGAATAAGTTTCCCAAAATGATTTTGGTAGTCCATTTTCAGCAGCTTTATATTCAATATCAATCCCTTCGGGAAGATTAATGTTCATATTTATTGTTCCTTTCAAAAGATAATCTCAAGATAATCTCAAGATAATTTTTGTATAGAAAAGCCTATATCATGGGCTTTTGTGCAGTATGAGTTGAAGATAATCTCAAGATAATCTCAAGATAACCTCAAGATTATTAAATAATTTTCTCAAATACCATTGTGGCTTGAATACGGTCGCCACCGCCTAGTCCTTTGCTTCCACCATTGGCAGTTGTGATGGTATGCAGGCGATAACCTTTGGAAGCTTGTTTATTGATAACATCTTCTAATTCTGTAAGGTTTCCTGATCCAGTGCCGAAAAACTTTTCTTTCAAAGTTACCTGAAGGACAACGTAGTGTAGTCCATTTACTCCAGATGCGGTAGAAAAACTACCTTCTTGTTTAACAGTGTCAAAAAATCCCATGGGGGTTACTCCTTTTTAGCTTTTTATCAGATAATTCTAAGTAAATTCTAAATTATTTTTTATCAGTATAGTCTTTTATGATACCTATATCTTTATTTTTTTCGTATAGACTATTTACTAGTTGCATAACGATTTTTTTATCAGATTTTGAAAGGGTTAGAAAAGAACCGAAAAAATCTTGAAAAAGTATTGGCAATTGTCCAAGAGCTATATAGATTCTTGAAATATTATCAGAAAGAGTCCCATCGATTTCTTCATAATTATCTTCGGGTTGAGTTTTTTTCCACTCTTCAAGAATAAGATCCTTAATATCTTGTTCGATTACGGGAAGGCTTTCAGCTTTTACAAAAAGGGATAAATCCCTCTTACCGTTTTTTCGATTAGTTTCATCATATTCTGAAATTATATTTTTAAAATCTGGGTTGGTGAGTAATAATTTTACCATATTTCTATAGCTATCAAATGCATCATTTTGAATAGTTTTATAATCATCATACCCCAAAAGATATCCAACTGGTACTTCAAAGAAATCAGCTAGTTGTTGGGCTTTGTCTGATTTTATTTGGTGTTCGCCTTTTTCCCAGTTTAAAATTGTGAGTTTGGATACTCCGATTTCTTGAGCAAGTTCCTGTTGAGTCAGTTTTTTCCCTTGCCGTAATTCTTTCAATCTATTCATTTTTACACTACCTTTCCTCTCTATTCTATCACTATTTTTAAGATAAGTATAGAAAAATTATAACTAAATTTGATTTTTTCTCTTGACAAGTAAAGAAAGTTATACTAGAATGTAATCGTAGCAAGAAAAAGTATAGAAAACTATACATTGCGATTTAACCAGATAAACTTCATCTATCTACTACTTTTCACATCTGGTTCAAAAATTTTAAAAAAGGAGGTGTTTAAATGCTTATAACTGAGAGCATGGCAGAACGGGTCAGAGTTAAGCGTGCAGTTAAACGTATTACGATGAAAGAACTAGCACAAAAACTAGGGACAACTTATGCTACCTTACGTCAAGTGGAACAGGGTGATTATGACGCCCCAAGACGAATCTATCAATCAGTTAGTGAGTGGCTTGCTGAAGATTATTAGAAAGGAGCCTAAGACAGAATCTAGAAATATTCTGCTTGCTACCTATGGCAGTATCAAGGGTTTGTAGGGGTTTATTCTCTCCTAAATTTTCCCTACCTCAATGATTTACTTTGGTACTGTTTTAGGTGGCAAGCATTGACAAAAATAAGAAAGGAGCTAACCAATGGAATTGGTTTATATGGACGGCAAGAAAGAGCCGTATACACTGAGCAGTATCGTAGCAGAATGCACTGGATTGCAACATCACACAATAACCAAGACAATCCGCAAACATCAAGTAAGGTTTGAACGGTTCGGAAAGGTTGGATTTAAAATCCAAGCTATGGAAAGTGGCCAGAATACTAAGGATTATATTTTGAATGAGCAACAAGCGACCTTGTTAGTTACATTCTTAAAAAATACTGAGCAAGTGGCCAACTTCAAAACCAATCTTGTCAAAGCCTTCTTTGAAATGCGTGATGAACTTTCTAAACGCTACCTTCAAAGAGAACTGGAAAAACCAAAGCGTAAAAGCTTAACTGAAGCTATTCAAACATGGGAGAAAGCACCAAAGCATGCTTATAGTACCCTTACAAACTTACTACTAAAGGGAGTGACAGGGAAGAATAAAGCGCAACTAATGAAGGAGCGAGAAAGTAAGAACGGTATTGATGGCTTGACAAGTGTAGAGCTGACAAACTACCAACGTTTGGAAGATATGGCAATAGCTATGATTAACTTGAATAGGGGGTATTCAGAAATTAAGGCATTAATTTTTAAAGTATAGGAGTATAGAAAATGGAAAATGAATTTAAGACAGTTGCAAATGCTAAGGGGTTAGAAATTCCTAAGTATCCCAAGGATTTTAAAAAGCTAGTTGAGAAAGACAGACAACTAGCCGAATATCTTTGTATGAACTACGAGAACTTGGATAGTGAAGACCTAGGCGCATTTCTTGAAACGGTGGAGCAGGGAATCAGTTGGATTCTGGATCTTATCGAAAGTAAAGACTTGCTTTATAAACCAAAGTCAGGTAGTAATCATGCAAAAAGAAAATAAAAAAATCACTTGCTCAAATTTTGACCGAGGAGAGCAAGCGACAGGATAAAAGGTATACGTTTTTTAACGTACCTTGATTATAGCATGAAAATGCTACTGAAGCAATAACTAATAGCAGGCAAGCAATTAGAAAAGGTTTTGAAATCAAGCGCTGACAGGGTGATTCTAAGGCCTTGTTTAGCTGAAAGATGGGTAATTACTCACGAAACACCACTACAAGCGTTCGTCAACTTGGGGCAATCGCCCAGCGTTTGGAGTGGTGATAATTAAGTATAGGAAATAGGCAGGAAAAAGGACAAGGAAAGGCTAATGGAGAAAAATATGACTCTAGACCTAGATAACATGACACGATCAGAATTTGATAAGCTAATGACTAAAATCAAGGATAGAAATCCGAACCTCTTTCAGTTCATCATTGACTTTTTAGATGATAAAGTAACTCCAGAAGAGGTGTATGACTTTCTGAAGATGGAGCGAAGCTATCAAGTAAATTATATTAAGAATTACAAAGCGAGGGCATAGCATGAATGAACTAGATTTAAGCAATACACAGGCGCTTATTTTTACCGTGATATTGGTTGGCTTTCTCATGTATCTAAACCACCGAGACCGCAAAAAAAGCGCCCAAATCGAGCGAGAGAGTACACAGACGATAGAAACGACTAGCGAGGAATTAAGCCCTGATTATGGGCGATATATTCAGCTTGCAGGACTTAATCCATGGGGGTACTAAGATGTTTGAAAAAATGATTGAAGATTTAAAGTCTAAGATTTTGGAAGCAGTGGAACGGTATTTAAAAAGCCATGAGAAAGTACCTCAAAAAAGATTAGATTTGATCAGCAAGGTGGAACTAAAGGAAGAACTAGGCATAGGAGATAAAACCTTGACAAAATGGGAAGGTGCAGGACTTTCACAGTATATACCGCCTATTGAAGATACTAGAAAAGCGTATTATAAAATCTCAGACGTTTTAAAGTTTTTGGGGGTAGATGATGGCAAAGACTAAAATATATTTTTGGTTAAAAGTTGATAAGAAGTTTTTTGATAACCTTTTTATTAAGCGACTTAAAAATATGCCTGGTGGCTACACTATGACAGTGATTTATATCCGCCTTATGTTGGAAAGTTTAGAAGATGACTGCATTTTGTACTATGAAGGATATTTTGATAGTTTGGTACAGGAATTAGCTTTAAAACTGGATGTTTCTGAAGATGATATAAATATGACAGTTGCATATTTTACCAAATGCGGACTGATTCAGATTGATGATGATGGCCATGCTACATTATCACAAGCAAAAGCCATGGTTGAGAGTGAAACAAACTGGGCAAAATACAAGCGAGACCAAAGAAAAAATAGTCAAGATATACCAAAATTGGAGAATGTCCAAAGTAAAGAGACTTTTTCCAACTCATGTCCAACAGAGATAGAGATAGATAAAGAGTTATATAAAGAATATATATTGTCAGGTAAACCTGACTTTACTTTCCCAAATTGGTTAACTCCGAGAATGATCGAGGAAATAACTAAAGGACATCCTGAGAAGTATTTAATAAGAATCCCTCTAGCTTATCTGAATCATACAGTAGGGAAAAATTATAAATATTTGGACAAAAACTTGAAGCCGATAATGGCACGATTCAAAGAAGGCTATACACTTGAAGATTTTAAACAGGTGATAGATATTAAAACGGCAGAATGGAAGGATAGTCCTGAATTTTCTAAATATCTGAGACCAGAAACACTTTTCGGATCTAAGTTTGACGGTTATTTGAATCAAAAGCCTAAAACTATAAAAGGGAAGTCTGAAGATAACTTCCCAGACCTACCATTTTAGGAGTTGCAAAGATGAAGGAACAATTTAAAGAATTTAATAATAGAAAAATATCGGATAAAGTTTGCGACATTCACCAGGTAAATTATTGGGAAATTTCTGTACCAGTGTTAGGGGGTTCAGAAAGAAAAGTACAAGCATTTTGTCCGGAGTGCGTGAAGGGAGAGATTAAACAGAAAGAGAAAGACCTATTGCAGCAGTTCGAGGACAGGCAAGCTTACTTTAAAACTTATGATGTCTTAATGCGTGATAGTACGATTCCTAACGAGTTGAAAGGAGCGACATTTGATAATTTCTTTGTTAAGACGACAGAGGAGCGTCAGATGTTAGAGTTTGTAAAGGGGCAAGCCAGAAGTACCTTGCAGGTATGACAGGAAATACTTTAATCAGCGGTAGCACAGGAATAGGAAAAAGTCATTTATCTCTTGCCCTGGCCAAAGAAATCAATGAGAGCTTCAGAGAGAAGAACGAGCCTAAGAGTGTCTTATTTGTCAGCTTAACCGAGATTATCAAGCAGATAAAAGAAGGCTGGGCTTATGGCAGAAATGCAAACTTAACAGAGTATGAGGCGGTTAAAAAGCTTGTTGATGTTGATTTTCTAATCATTGATGACCTGGGGGCAAAAAATGGGACGGTAACCCCTAAGAGCGATTGGGAACAGGATTTCTTGTTTGATATTATCAATAATCGAGAAACTACGATTTTCAACACAAACCTAGATAGTAGTGAACTGCGGACTGTATACAATGCTAGAAATTCAAGTAGAATTTTGAAAGGTTTAGAAGGGAACACTTTCAAGGCTTTCACGATCAAAGACAAGAGATACACTATAAATACAGTGAGGGGAGAATATCAATGAATGATGATAAAATGCGATTTTCAACAGAAAAAGGCTTTGTTGTCTACGAAAAATGTGGTATAATAGAGATAGAAAAAGTTCCAAGGTTTGGAGAGATAACTTTATTCTATTCAGATGGGAAATTTACTCATCTAGTCAAAAAAGAAACTAAAAAATAAGTCTATTGAGAACAACTCAGGGACATACCGTAAGCATATAATGCTAGTGGTATGTCCCTTTTTGTTTGCATAGAAAGGGGGTGAGTATTATGTCAGGAGATACTTCTTTAGGGTATGTAGTAGCCAATAAGTTTTCTATGGACCCAGATAAAAGACAGAAAATCTTTTCTCAGTGTAAAAAAGAAGATGATAGCTTAGAACAACGGAAACAAGAAATACTAGAAAAATATGCTAACAAACAAGACAAATCAAAATCTAGAAAAAATGATTCTAAAGGCTCGGAGAGTCATAAAAGAAAAGCTAAGAGCAAAGAATTTTAGAAAAAATTATAAACAAAAATCAGATATTAAAAGATAAAGGAGCAAAAAAATGACAACTAACTTAGCTAAACAAAAAGAAAATCTAGAAGCTTATATCCGAAGTACAGGTTATAACACTAGAGGGATGAACGTAGAAAATAATCATGTACTCATTGAAAAACCAATCCTTGATAGTTACGAAGATGAACATCGACGTAAAGAACTGGTTGATCTAGTAAATGTTATTGAGACTCGTACCCGTGGTGGGAAGTATGAAGTAACTGACTTTGAATCTGATTCATTACAAGAAGTTAGTGAAAATTCGGTTGAGAGAACAGAAGCAGATAAAAAGAAAACTATCAGCGTTGATTACTTAGTTAAATTATTCAGTGGAAAACTTGATTTTTCACAGGAACAATTAGATGATGGCCAATATAATTTAACGGATTTTCTTGGTAAGAAGATTATTAAATTAAAACGTAGAACACGAAATAGAGAGATTGGCAAAATTCTCCAAACTGCGAAAGTGCAGACTGCTACAAGTATGGACGACTTGAAATCTATTGTTTCTTTAATCAATCCAGAGCGCAATGTATCTATGGTTGTTAGTCAATCACTATTTAGTGTCTTAGAAAAAATGAAAGACACTTCAGGAAATTATCTTCTTAAAGTTGATAAAGAGACAGGAACAAGTGAAACATTCTTTGTAGATAACTTTTTAATTGTAGATGATACAACCTTAGGGAATAAAGGTGACAAAAAAGGCTTTATCGGAGATCTAGAAAATTTTGTTACTTTGTTTGACCGAAAGAAAGATACACTTAGCTGGGTGAATGCGAATGACTATTTTGGAAAACGGTTGATTTTACATACCCGTTTTGATGTAAAAAAAGTTGAAGAAGATTGTGGTTACTTTATTCAATGGAACTAGGAGAAAGAAATGGATATTAATCAAGTATTTGAAACACTGGATGATCTAGATAATAAAAAAAGTAAGATTAATTCAGCACGAGAACAGTTAAGTGAAAAAAGGAAAAACCTGTTAGGCAATCAAGCAGTTTCATTTGAGAACATAGATTCTTTTTTGTCAAATAGCTTAGAATCTTTAGAGCAGCTGGAAAAGATGGAAAAAGCTATTAATGGCCTTCAGGAAAAATTTGATAGTGATTTTTCAGAAGCTAATGCAGTCATCTTTGAATACATTTTTAAAGAGACTAAGCAACGGATGGAAACTAAGAAGATCTATAAACAATACCGAAAGAAACTTAGACGAATTCTGGACGCATATGATGAAATTCAAGAACTGAAGAAGGATGTAGAAGAAATCCATACAGGTGTAGTCAGAGAAATAAGTCAGAGATATTCTCTATCGCCGTATCGAACAGAAGTAAGTCCTCTTACTGTCCTACCATTCTTCACCCCTGATTCTAGCGGATGGATGAATTTTTCTAAGGAATATCGGGATATCAAAGCGTATTTAGAAAAATAGGGAACAAATTAAGTAAGGCTAGTGATATATGGCTGAAACAGAAGAGATATCGCTAGTCCTACTTTTATGCTTTACTAAGTTTCACATAACAAAGTAAGCATAAACTGAAAAGAAGTAATAGCTTGAAAGCAAGATATATCAGGGGTTTACAGAATGGAGTGAGTTTCACAGAATGTAAGATATGAGAAACTGAGGGGACAAATTAAAGAAATTTCCCTTGAACTTGTCATATTGAAGAGTTGTCAAACTTAAAACAATGATACCTGGTAAGTGGAGTGTTGGAAGGCTTTTAGCGCTTTTTGTCAGTTTGACAGAATTTACAATTTGACAAATTGAAAGATAAAAAATTTTTTAAATTTAAGTGGAGGTACTTGCCTATGTACGAGTTGAGTAACAGAGACCTGGACGGGATAGATATTGAGTTAGGACGATATAGAACGCTTGCTAATAAAATTTATTTGAGAAGACAGGAACTGATACATAATAAGAAACATAGCACTGAAGATTATACTGGTGGGAAAGGCAAGACAGTATCTAGTACTACTGAAGCGACAATCATTAGAATTGAAGAAGACCAAACACTAAGATATTTAGAAGGCTTCAAACTAGTTGTAGATACCTTGATGGAAAACTTAATTGAAAGTGATCTAGTAATTTTTAAAATGAGATATTTAGAAGCTGGTGCGACTTGGGAAGACGTGGCAGAGAAACTAAATAAAACTACTCGTTATATAAATAGCCGTAGAAAGGTAATCGCTAAAAGATTTTTGGAATTGAAAGGATATTGACACTCCCCCCACTTTGTAAAGCATTTTCGTTGATTTTAGGTACCGGGAGCGGTAACTTTTTCCAAGTCGGAAGCTGTCAACCAAAAAGGGGGTAAAAAGTTGATATTTTAAAAAATAGAAGGAGTTTTTAGAAAATGGATTTAGCAGCACAATTAGCAAATATTTTAGCAGAATATTGCGAAGAGGTTAATGAAGAAGTTGATAAAATTGCGGAGCAAGTCGCTAAAGAAACAGTTAAAGAACTAAAGGAAACTAGCCCTAAAAGAACAGGTAAATATTCAAAAGGATGGCGTAAGAAAAGAGTGAGAAATGGAGTTTGGGTCGTATATAGTTTTAAATACGGATCTCTTACTCATTTACTTGAATTTGGACATATTAAACGAAATGGGGGGAGGACTAAGGCGTATCCTCATTTAAGACCTGCAGAACTGAATGCGATTCAAAAATTTACAGAAAGGATTAAGAACATTTCAAAGTAAACTATAATTGAATAGTATTAAGTAGACTAATTAAATGAGCAAACCAACACATCGTTATTTAAGTCCTTAGATTTATTTCTGAGGGCTTTTTATCCTTGCTTCTCATATTGCTATTTGATAAAATAAAAGTAAGAGCAGTTCACTCCCTATCCTCTATGCTTTTATCTTTTTCTTTTGCGGGATTCTGGTTATATATGAGTTTGAGAGGATATGCTATAATATTACCAGGTAATAAAAAAAGCACGTTTGACCGTGCTAGTTTCTTGCCTGCTGAACTCGTCAATATTACGCCCTTTTAGGGCTCTTTTTTGTGGACTTTTTTAGGAACTTTCAAGAAAAACTAAGGCGATTTAATGCCTAAATATTTTTAAAGAAAGTCAGTATTTTCAAGGGCTGAGCTCTAAAAATTTGACTTATAGAGTGTTAAATGATAGTATAGTCAAAGATAGTCAAGGTTTAAAGAGAGAGGTGGGTTTGTAATGAGATTTAAAAATACATCGGATCATATTGAGGCCTACATCAAGGCGATTTTAGATCAATCTGGTATTGTGGAGTTGCAACGGAGTCAGTTGGCAGATACTTTTCAGGTTGTTCCTAGTCAGATTAACTATGTGATCAAGACACGCTTTACGGAAAGTAGAGGCTACTTGGTTGAAAGTAAGCGTGGTGGCGGAGGCTACATTCGTATAGGACGGATTGAGTTTTCTAGTCATCATGAAATGCTCCGGGAGCTGCTTTACTCAATTGGTGAGCGGGTCAGTCAAGAAATTTATGAGGATATTCTGCAGCTTTTGGTTGAGCAGGAATTGATGACCAAGCAGGAGATGAATTTGCTGGTAGCAGTAGCTTTGGATCGCGTTCTAGGAGAAGAAGCTCCAGTTGTTCGTGCAAACATGCTACGACAGGTCATACAAGAGGTAGATAGAAAAGGGAAGTAAGATGAACTATTCAAAAGCATTGAATGAATGTATCGAAAGTGCCTACATGGTTGCTAGCCATTTTGGAGCTCGTTACCTAGAGTCTTGGCACTTGTTGATTGCCATGTCCAATCACAGTTATAGTGTGGCAGGGGCAACTTTAAATGATTATCCATATGAGATAGACCGTTTAGAAGAAGTCGCTTTGGAACTGACTGAAAGGGACTATAGCCAGGATGAAACCTATACGGAATTGCCGTCCTCCCATCGTTTGCAGGTTCTCTTTGATGAAGCAGAGTATGTAGCGTCAGTGGTCCATGCTAAGGTGCTAGGGACGGAGCACGTCCTTTATGCGTTTTTGCATGATGGAAATGTCTTGGCGACTCGTATCTTGGAGAGGGCTGGTTTTTCTTATGAAGACAAGAAAGATCAGGTCAAGATTGCTGCCCTACGTCGAAATCTAGAAGAACGTGCAGGTTGGACTCGTGAAGACCTCAAGGCTTTACGCCAACGCCATCGTACAGTAGCTGATAAGCAAAATTCTATGGCTAATATGATGGGCATGCCACAGACTCCGAGTGGTGGTCTCGAGGATTATACGCATGATTTGACAGAGCAAGCGCGTTCTGGCAAGTTAGAACCAGTCATCGGTCGGGATAAGGAAATCTCGCGTATGATTCAAATCTTGAGTCGGAAGACAAAGAATAATCCTGTCTTGGTTGGGGATGCTGGTGTCGGGAAAACTGCTCTGGCGCTTGGTCTTGCCCAGCGTATTGCTAGTGGGGATGTGCCTGCGGAAATGGCTAAGATGCGCGTGTTAGAGCTTGATTTGATGAATGTCGTGGCAGGGACACGCTTCCGTGGTGACTTTGAAGAACGCATGAACAATATCATCAAGGATATTGAAGAAGATGGCCAAGTCATCCTCTTTATCGATGAACTTCACACTATCATGGGTTCCGGTAGTGGAATTGACTCAACTCTAGATGCGGCCAATATCTTGAAGCCAGCCTTGGCGCGTGGAACTTTGAGAACGGTTGGTGCCACCACTCAGGAAGAATATCAAAAACATATCGAAAAAGATGCGGCCCTTTCTCGTCGTTTCGCTAAAGTGACGATTGAAGAACCAAGTGTGGCAGACAGTATGACCATTTTGCAAGGTTTGAAGGTGACTTATGAGAAACATCACCGTGTGCAAATCACAGATGAAGCGGTTGAAACAGCGGTCAAGATGGCTCATCGTTACTTGCCTAGCCGTCACTTACCAGATTCTGCTATCGACCTCTTGGATGAGGCAGCAGCAACAGTGCAAAATAAGGCAAAACATGTAAAAGCAGACGATTCAGGTTTGAGTCCAGCTGACAAGGCCTTGATGGATGGCAAGTGGAAACAGGCAGCTCAGTTAATCGCAAAAGAAGAGGAAGTGCCTGTCTATAAAGACTTGGTGACAGAGTCTGATATTTTGACCACCTTGAGTCGCTTGTCAGGTATTCCAGTCCAAAAACTGACGCAAACAGATGCTAAGAAATACTTAAACTTGGAAGCTGAACTCCACAAACGTGTCATCGGTCAAGATCAAGCAGTTTCAAGCATTAGCCGTGCGATTCGCCGCAACCAGTCAGGGATTCGCAGTCATAAGCGTCCGATTGGTTCCTTTATGTTCCTAGGGCCTACAGGTGTCGGTAAGACCGAATTGGCCAAGGCTTTGGCAGAAGTTCTATTTGATGACGAATCAGCCTTATTCGCTTTGATATGAGTGAGTATATGGAGAAATTCGCAGCCAGCCGTCTTAATGGAGCTCCCCCAGGCTATGTGGGCTACGAAGAAGGGGGGGAGTTGACTGAGAAGGTTCGCAACAAACCATACTCAGTGCTCCTCTTTGACGAGGTAGAGAAGGCCCACCCAGATATCTTCAATGTCCTCTTGCAAGTCTTGGACGACGGTGTCTTGACAGATAGCAAGGGGCGCAAGGTTGACTTTTCAAATACCATTATCATCATGACGTCAAACCTCGGTGCGACAGCCCTTCGTGATGACAAGACTGTCGGATTTGGGGCTAAGGACATTCGTTTTGACCAAGAAAATATGGAAAAACGCATGTTTGAAGAGCTGAAAAAGGCTTATAGACCTGAGTTTATCAACCGTATTGATGAAAAGGTAGTCTTTCATAGCCTGTCTAGTGATCATATGCAGGAAGTGGTGAAGATTATGGTCAAACCTTTAGTGGCAAGTTTGGCTGAAAAAGGTATTGACTTGAAATTACAAACTTCCGCACTGAAATTGTTGGCAAATCAAGGATATGACCCAGAGATGGGAGCTCGTCCACTTCGCAGAACCCTGCAAACAGAAGTGGAAGACAAGTTGGCAGAACTTCTTCTTAAGGGAGATTTGGTGGCAGGCAGCACACTTAAGATTGGTGTCAAAGCAGGCCAGTTAAAATTTGATATTGCATAAAAATGGAGAATCAGGAGCAATCTTGATTCTTTTTTCGCAATCTTTTTATAAAAAATAATAAAAAACTATTGACAAAACAAAAATATAGTTTATAATAAAAACATAGACAATAAAAATATTAAAAAATATAAAAAGGCAATGCGTTTATGAAAAAGAAAACAGCAGTGGTATTTGGAACCTTTGCTCCACTTCATCAAGGACATATCGATCTGATTCAGCGAGCGAAGCGACAGTGTGACCAGGTCTGGGTTGTCGTTTCAGGCTATGAGGGAGACCGAGGAGAGCAGGTAGGCTTAACGCTTCAAAAAAGATTTCGCTATATCCGAGAGGCCTTTGGTGATGACGAGTTGACCTCTGTCTGCAAGTTAGATGAAACCAATCTTCCCCGTTACCCTATGGGCTGGCAGGAGTGGTTGGACCAAATGTTAGCGGAGATTTCCTATGATGAAAATCAGCAAGAACTAATTTTCTTTGTGGGAGAAGCAGACTATCAGCAAGAATTATCTAATCGTGGTTTTGAGACTGTTTTGCAAGAAAGAAAATTTGGTATCTCAGCGACTATGATTCGAGAAAATCCAAGCAAATATTGGAAATATATCGCTCAACCCTTCCGACGTCAGTTTACAAAGAAAGTGTTGATTATGGGAAGTGCTAGCAATGGGAAGACCACTCTGGCCAAGGATTTGGCTAGGTATTACGATGCACCAGTTAGTTTGGAATACGCACGTGAGTACCAGATCAAAAACAATGTTCGCGACGATGAATTGACTCCAAAGGATTACTATTATCTCCTGTTGGGGCAGTATGACCAGACCTCTAAGTTAATCGATAGCAATGCCAATCGAGGCCTAGTGATTGCTGACACAAACTCTTTAGTAACCAAGGGATACTATGATTATTACATGGAGACTGAGGATCAAGAGGACTTATCAGGAGAAACATTTGACAATCTTTTTGCCTCGATTTTGACTAAGGAGAAATGGGACTTGATTCTCTTTGTGCAACCTGTCGGTTCCTATGTCAATGACGGATTTAGAGATATGACTATGGCAGAAGACCATATTCGTCACAGTTTCTCACAACATTTGGACCAGATGAGGGAGCGCTACTTAGCAAACATTCCACTAGTATATCTAGCTGAGGATTACCTAGGAAATTATGAAGCAGCAAAAGTGGCTATTGATGCCATTTACCAAGCAGATTAGGAGAAAAATATGAAAAAACTAACTGAAAAAATCACACAATTTATCGAAAACTTTAAAAATGTCCATGCGGAAGTCCGCAAGATCGGTTTTGCAGGAATCATGAACCTGCTCTGGAAAGATCTCTTTGTCGGCCGTAGCCTCTTCCAGTGGTTGTATCTCATTGTCCTGTCAAGTGTTCCCTTGATCTTGGAATTCACGCAAAATACAGAAAGTCATGACTGGATGAGCTTGTTTGCCTCTTGGACTGGGATTGTATGTGTTATCTTGGTAGCAGAAGGACGTGCAAGCAATTATCTCTTTGGGGCCATCAACTCAGCTATCTATTTGGTTTTGGCCATGAACGCGACTTTTTATGGTGAAGTTTTGACGACCGTTTACTTCTTTGTCATGCAGCCGATTGGCCTCTATGCTTGGCTGTCCAACCGTATCAATGATCAAGGAAAAGTAGAAGAATCTCACTTTGAAGCTAAGAAATTATCTGTGCTTGACTGGCTCAAGTACTTGGCTTTGACTGCTATCATTTGGATTGGTATGGGCTTGGCTTATCAAAGTATTCATAGCGCTCGCCCTTTCCGTGATAGTGTAACCGATGCTACCAATGGTGTAGGTCAGCTCTTGATGACACGTCTCTACCGTGAGCAATGGATTTTCTGGATTGCAACCAATCTTTTTAGTATCTACCTCTGGTGGGGTGAAAATATCCACATCCAAGTGATGTACTGGGTTTACACACTCAATAGTCTAGTAGGTTGGTACCAATGGACCAAGGCAGTTCGTAAGGAGGCATAAAATGGCGGACACGATGATTCCAGCAGGGATGACGGAAAAAGAATTTTTTGAAGTTCATGCAAGTCAGGAAGAGTTTTTAGACTGGTACTACAAGCAGGAACTCCCTCAATACGAAAAACCAAGTGTGACGGTGGATATGGTAGCCTACTGCTTTGTCGAAGGAAAGATCAAGCTCTTATTAATTCGTCGCAAGGCTCACCCTTATCAAAATTGTTTGGCTCTGGTTGGAGGATTTATGGACAAGGGCGAAGATGCTGCGCATGCCTGTCAGCGTGAGGTGAGAGAAGAAGTTAATCTCAATCTTCCTTTGGAAAAAATTGAGCAATTGATGACCGTATCGACCCCCGGCCGTGACCCCCGGGGCTGGACAGTGACCATTGCCCACTTGGTTTATCTGCCTAGTCGTGCATTAGAACTTGTTCAAGCAGGAGACGATGCCAAGGATGTGGTTTTCGTAGATGTCGATTTTCAGACAGGCAAGTGCTTCTTAGAGGGAGTAGAGTTGGAGGAGCAAGCCTTCGCTTTTGACCATTATGCCATTATCAAAGAATCCATCAAACGAATCCAAGGTCGCCTCGACTGGAATCCGACCTTCCTTTATCTGCTGGAGGAGGAGTTCACTGTCTACGAAGGAACTGAACTGGTCAATCTTATTAACCCAGGTCGCCCAATCGTCAGCAATAACTTTCTAGTAAAATACGGTGAATACGTAGAAGAGGTCGGACTCAAACGAGTACCTAAAAAGAAACCAAGAAAAACCTATCGATTGAAATAAAAAGCGAGGCCGGGAAAAAGTTCCCGACCTCTTTATTTGCCTTTATTAGTTTGATTTGCTATTGCGACTGTTTTTAGGGATGGCTATCTTTCTTAGAATTGCTCAACATGTGAGTAAAGAAGGCTTTGTATCGATACTTGAGATAGTTCTCATGTAAAAATAGCAAGGCGATATAGACAATCAAAAAGATTGTAGTCAGATAGAAGACATCAAATGCAGTTCGCGCATAGTAAGCGGCTGATTGATAAGAGCCAATAGCTCCCAAAATTAACCAAGGCAGATACTTGTAATACTTATTTAGCATAAGAGTGCACCTCCTATATTCTATTTCAATGTTATTATATTCCTTTGTCTAATACAATGCAAGCGATTACACAAAAAACAAATTCAAATTTTAAAAGAAAAATCTCCTGTTTTTCTGTTTTATTACGAATAGAAGAGTAGGAGGAGTAAATGTATCTAAATTATGTGAGATTTTTAAAATAGTTTAGATAAATTATTGACATATTTAAATCAGAATGTTACAATAATATTACAAAAAGATTTCATTATATTTCCAAAACATTACAAAGGAGTAGAAAAATGAAAAAGAAAACCTATATCAAATTGATGGCAGCAACTGTATTGGCCTCTACCTTGCTATTAGGAGCTTGTGGAAATAAAAAGGAAACAACTCAAGCAAGCAGTTCTGTTAAGACAAGCCAATCATCAAGCTCAAAAGCAGCTTCTTCTAGCAAAGAAAGTAAAACTCAGAAGTCCTCAAGTTCAGCTTCATCTGAAAAGACCAAATCATCTACTGACCAGTCTGCAGCAACTGCGACACCATCAGAAGCGACACCTGCACCAGAGCAAAGACAAGGCCAAGAAGTGTCTAATCAACAAGCAGCTAGTCAACAAACTGCTACTCAAGCTCCTTCAACTCAGCAAGGTTCTCAAGCTCAGTCTAACCAGTCAGGCTATGATCCAACAACTGACCGCAAACTTCAAGACAAGCAAGCAGAACACAACAAACGCTACAAGGGTGTTTTAACCATGGTTGATGGTGATTTCTCAGCAGCTGCAGGCAACTGGAAGGGTGCCAATGGTGAAACCATCACAGTTTCATCAGGAGGCAAATTCACAGTAGAATCTGCTGATGGAAAGAAAGAAAACTACTCTATCAGAGACTATTCTTATACTCTTGATGATGGTAAGTATAATGCCAAAATTGGTGGGGGAAAAATCATCCAAATTACAACAGGAGCGGATGGTAAGGTTTCTAGTGTTGTTTTAGCTCAATAGTAGAATTTAGAATCTCAAGTTTATAGACATTTTAAAAACCCGTAACTGAATGAAGTTTACGGGTTTTCTGTGTTTAAACTTTGTCTAATTGTAAGAGAGCCTCAATCTCTGCCAGAGTGCTAGCTTGTGAAATAGCTCCACGGAGTTTGGCTGCGCCAGATGTTCCACGGAGGTAGTGTGGAGCGAGGCCACGGAATTCACGAACTGCTACGTTTTCTCCTTTGAGGTTAATCAAGCGTTTCAAATGTTCGTAGGCGATTTTCATCTTGTCCTCAAAGGTCAAATCAGGTAGGATTTCTCCTGTTTCAAAATAATGGTTGATTTGGTTGAAGAGGTAGGGATTTCCCATGGCAGCGCGACCAATCATAACTGCGTCAGCACCGACTTCTTCGATGCGTTGTTTGGCTTCTTGGACCGTACGGATGTCACCGTTGGCGATAAATGGAATCTTGGTCAAAGCTTGAGCGACCTTGTGAAGGGTCTCAAGGTCTGCGTGACCTGTATACATTTGCTCACGGGTACGACCATGCATGGCGAGGGCAGAAACGCCTGCAGCTTCAGCAGCGAGGGCATTTTCTACTGCAAGAGACGGGTCGGACCAGCCCGTACGCATTTTGACAGTAAGTGGAATATCAAGGACAGATTGAACCTTGTTGATGATAGAGTAAATCTTGTCTGGATCCTTGAGCCACATAGCGCCAGCTTCGTTCTTCACGATTTTGTTAACTGGGCAGCCCATGTTGATATCCACGATATCGGTTTTGGTGTTTTCTTGGATGAATTCTGCTGCGCGTGCTAGGCTGTCTTCATCACTACCAAAAAGTTGGATAGAAACAGGGTTTTCGCCTTCATCGATATGAAGCATGTGCAGGGTTTTTTCGTTGTTGTATTGGATTCCTTTGTCAGAGACCATTTCCATGACAACGAGTCCAGCCCCGAGCTCTTTTGCGATAGTACGAAAGGCTGAGTTGGTGACACCAGCCATGGGTGCTAAAACGGTACGATTGGGAATCTCAACATTGCCAATCATAAAGGGTGTATTAAGATTTGTCACGAATGAGTTCCTCCAGGTCGTTTTCATCAAAGTTATAGGTAGTTTGGCAGAATTGACAAGTGATTTCTGCCCCGTGGTCTTCCTCTTTCATTTCCTGTAAGTCTGAGCTTGGAAGGCTGGCAAGAGCGTTCATAAAGCGTTCATGGCTACAGTCACATTGGAAACGGATTTCTTCTTCAGAAAGACGCTTGTAGGCCTCGTTACCGTAGATAGCCTTGAGAAGGGCTTCGATATGGTCTTCACTCTCTAGAAGAGTCGAGATAGCTGGCATTTCTTGGATGCGTTTCTCAAAACGGGTAATCTCTTCTTCCTTGGCTCCCGGCAAGACTTGGACTAGGAAACCACCTGCAACCTTGACCTTGTCTTCTTCGTCCAAAAGGACGTTGAGGCCGACTGCTGAAGGTGTTTGTTGGCTTTCAGTCAGGTAAAAGGCAAGGTCTTCACCAATTTCCCCAGAAATGAGGGGTGTCATAGAGTTGTAAGGATTTCCAGTACCGTAGTCTGTGATAACGAGGAATTGACCATTTCCAACAAAAGGTCCGACTAGAACTTCACCAGTTGCAGTCTTTTTGATGTCAACACCAGGATTTTGAACGTAGCCTTTGACGTTCCCCTTGGTATCTGCGACGGTGATAATAGCACCTAGAGAGCTAGATCCCAGTACCTTAACTGTTAGTTTGGTATTTCCTTTTTCATTGGCTGCGAGAATCTGGCTAGCGATAAGAGTTCGACCAAGTGCTACAGTTGAGCTAGCTTGGGTTTGGTGTTTTTCTTGAGCAGTGCGGACGGTTTCTGTGCTGTCAAGGACAAAAGCACGAAAGGCTCCGCTTTCTGATATAGTTTTAATAATTTTATCCATAGCTACTATTTTAGCATAAAAATGCCCAAAGGGGGAGCCGTGTGTTTGTTGATTTTTAGGATAATGGACCAGGAAATCAGCATGAAAATAAAAAGAGAAACAGATTATTTCAGCATTTCTAAGATTTATGCTATGCTTAAGGTAGAAAATGAAAGGGGTAACAAATGTATTTAGAAGACTTGATGGAAAAGGCTGAATCTGGCCAATTTTCAATCCTTTCCTTTCTATTACAAGAGTCTCAGACGACCGTCAAGGCTGTAATGGAGGAAACAGGATTTTCAAAAGCAACTCTAACCAAATATGTCACCCTGCTCAATGACAAGGCTTTGGACAGTGGCTTAGAGCTGACTATCTCCTTAGAAGATGAAAATCTGCGTCTGTCAATCGGTGCAGCTACCAAGGGGAGAGATATTCGGAGCTTGTTTTTGGAGAATGCTGTTAAATACCAGATTTTGGTCTATCTTCTCTACCACCAACAGTTTTTAGCCCATCAGCTAGCTCAAGAATTGATGATTAGTGAGGCAACGCTTGGCCGTCACTTAGCTAGCTTAAATCAGATTTTGTCAGAATTTGATTTATCCATCCAAAATGGACGGTGGCGAGGTCCAGAGCATCAGATTCGCTATTTCTATTTCTGTCTTTTCCGCAAGGTCTGGTCGAGTCAGGAGTGGGAAGGCCACATGCAGAAACCAGAGAGAAAGCAGGAGATTGTCAGTTTAGAAGAGATCTGCGGTGCAAGTTTGTCTTCGGGGCAGAAATTGGACTTGGTTCTCTGGGCTCATATCAGTCAACAACGTCTCCGTGTCAATGCCTGTCAGTTTCAAGTGATAGAAGAGAAAATGCGAGGGTATTTTGACAATATTTTCTACCTTCGTTTGCATCGAAAGGCTCCGTCCTTTTTTGCTGGGCAACATCTTCCTCTAGGAACTGAGGATGGTGAGATGATGATTTTCTTCTCTTTCCTCCTATCCCATCGCATTCTTCCTCTTCATACAATGGAATATATCCTTGGTTTTGGAGGGCAGTTGGCAGATTTACTGACACAATTGATTCAAGAAATGAAGAAGGAGGAGCTGCTGGGTGATTATACAGAGGATCACGTTACTTATGAACTCAGTCAGCTTTGTGCTCAAGTCTATCTCTATAAGGGCTATATTTTACAGGACCGCTACAAGTATCAGTTGGAGAATCGTCATCCCTATTTGCTGATGGAACATGATTTTAGGGGAACGGCAGAAGAGATTTTTCATGCTCTACCTGCCTTTCAGCAGGGGACGGATTTGGATAAGAAGATTCTCTGGGAATGGCTCCAGTTGATAGAGTATATGGCTGAAAATGGTGGTCAGCATATGCGGATTGGTTTGGATTTGACATCTGGTTTTCTTGTCTTTTCAAGGATGGCAGCCATTTTGAAACGGTATTTGGAATACAATCGTTTTATTACCATTGAAGCCTATGACCGAACTCGGCATTATGATTTGCTGGTTACCAATAACCCGATTCGTAAGAAGGAACAGACACCAGTTTATTATTTAAAAAACGACTTGGATTTGGAAGATTTGGCAGGGATTCGTCAGTTATTATTCACTTAAAAGGCTTGGTTGTTCCAGGTCTTTTTTGTGAAATTCACACAATCTCCTCACATTTTTTAAAAAATTAAAAAAAGTTGATAAACAAGAAAGCGCTTTATTTTGTATACTAGTAAGTGTAAAGAGGAAACATCCTCAAGATCTTTATCAGGAGGACAGCACATGTCACAAGAAAAATACATTATGGCCATTGACCAGGGAACTACAAGTTCTCGTGCCATCATTTTCAACAAAAAAGGAGAAAAGGTCAGCTCGAGTCAAAAAGAGTTTACCCAGATTTTCCCTCAGGCAGGTTGGGTAGAGCACAATGCCAATGAAATTTGGAACTCAGTCCAGTCAGTTATTGCGGGTGCTTTCATCGAAAGTGGTGTGAAACCAAGTCAAATCGAAGCAATCGGAATTACCAACCAGCGTGAAACAACGGTTGTCTGGGATAAGAAAACAGGGCTTCCGATCTATAACGCAATCGTTTGGCAGTCACGCCAGACAGCACCTTTGGCTGAGCAACTAAAAAGCCAAGGTTATGTGGAAAAATTCCATGAAAAGACTGGTTTGATCATCGATGCTTACTTCTCAGCGACTAAGGTTCGTTGGATTTTGGATCATGTAGAAGGCGCTCAAGAGCGAGCAGAAAAAGGAGAATTGCTCTTTGGTACTATCGATACTTGGTTAGTTTGGAAGTTGACTGACGGTGCGGCTCACGTGACGGACTACTCAAATGCAGCTCGTACCATGCTTTATAACATTAAAGAACTCAAATGGGATGACGAGATTTTGGAAATCCTCAACATTCCTAAGGCTATGCTTCCAGAAGTTCGTTCTAACTCTGAAATCTATGGTAAGACAACGCCATTCCATTTCTACGGTGGAGAAGTACCAATCTCAGGTATGGCTGGTGACCAACAGGCAGCCCTCTTTGGGCAGTTGGCCTTTGAACCTGGTATGGTTAAAAATACTTATGGAACAGGTTCTTTCATCATCATGAATACTGGTGAAGAGATGCAGTTGTCTGAAAATAACCTCTTGACAACCATTGGTTACGGAATCAACGGCAAGGTTTACTATGCCTTGGAAGGTTCAATCTTCATCGCAGGAAGTGCCATTCAATGGCTTCGTGACGGTCTTCGCATGGTCGAAAATTCACCAGAGTCTGAAAAATACGCTCGTGATTCTCACAACAACGATGAAGTTTATGTCGTTCCAGCCTTTACAGGTCTAGGTGCTCCATACTGGAACCAAAACGCTCGCGGTTCTGTCTTTGGCTTGACTCGTGGAACAACTAAAGAAGACTTTATCAAGGCGACTTTGCAATCTATCGCTTATCAAGTACGTGACATCATCGACACCATGCAAGTGGATGCTCAGACAGCTATCCAAGTCTTGAAAGTAGACGGTGGTGCAGCTATGAACAATTTCCTCATGCAGTTCCAAGCTGATATTTTGGGAATCGATATCGCACGCGCCAAAAACTTGGAAACAACAGCTTTGGGGGCAGCTTCTTAGCAGGTTTGTCAGTAGGTTACTGGAAGGACTTGGATGAGTTGAAACTCTTGAATGAGACAGGAGAACTCTTTGAACCATCTATGAATGAATCTCGCAAGGAACAACTCTACAAGGGCTGGAAGAAAGCTGTGAAAGCAACCCAAGTCTTTGCGGAAGTAGACGACTAATACTGGAAGAATAAAGTGACTTAGTTAGAAAGTGTGTAAATATGGAATTTTCAAAGAAAACACGTGAATTATCAATTAAAAAAATGCAGGAACGTACCCTGGACCTCTTGATTATCGGTGGAGGAATCACAGGGGCTGGTGTAGCTTTGCAGGCGGCAGCTAGCGGCCTTGAGACTGGTTTGATTGAAATGCAAGACTTTGCAGAAGGAACATCCAGCCGTTCAACAAAATTGGTTCACGGCGGTCTTCGTTACCTCAAACAATTCGACGTAGAAGTGGTATCAGATACTGTTTCTGAACGTGCTGTAGTTCAACAAATCGCTCCACACATTCCGAAACCAGACCCAATGCTCTTGCCAGTTTACGATGAAGATGGAGCGACCTTTAGCCTCTTCCGTCTCAAAGTAGCTATGGACTTGTACGACCTCTTGGCGGGAGTTAACAACACACCAGCTGCTAACAAGGTTTTGAGCAAGGAAGAAGTCTTGGAACGCCAGCCAAACTTGAAGAAAGAAGGTTTGGTAGGAGGTGGGGTTTACCTTGACTTCCGTAACAACGATGCACGTCTCGTGATTGAAAACATCAAACGTGCCAACCAAGACGGTGCCCTCATTGCTAACCATGTTAAGGCAGAAGGCTTCCTCTTTGACGAAAGTGGCAAGATTACAGGTGTTGTAGCTCGTGATCTCTTGACAGACCAAGTATTTGAAATCAAGGCCCGTCTGGTGATTAACACAACAGGCCCTTGGAGCGACAAGGTACGCAATTTGTCTAATAAGGGAACCCAATTCTCACAAATGCGTCCAACTAAGGGAGTTCACTTGGTAGTGGACTCAAGTAAGATCAAGGTTTCACAGCCAGTTTACTTTGACACAGGTTTGGGTGATGGCCGTATGGTCTTTGTTCTCCCACGTGAAAACAAGACTTACTTTGGTACAACCGATACAGACTACACAGGTGATTTGGAACATCCAAAAGTGACTCAGGAAGATGTAGATTATCTACTTGGCATTGTCAACAACCGCTTCCCAGAAGCAAACATTACCATTGATGATATCGAAAGTAGCTGGGCAGGTCTTCGTCCATTGATCGCAGGCAATAGCGCTTCTGACTACAATGGAGGAAATAACGGAACCATCAGTGATGAAAGCTTTAACAACTTGATTGCGACTGTTGAATCTTATCTCTCTAAAGAAAAAACGCGTGAAGATGTTGAGGTTGCTGTTAGCAAGCTTGAAAGCAGTACCTCTGAGAAACATTTGGACCCATCTGCAGTTTCTCGTGGTTCTAGCTTAGACCGAGATGACAATGGCCTGTTGACTCTTGCTGGTGGTAAAATCACAGATTACCGTAAGATGGCTGAAGGAGCTATGGAGCGCGTGGTTGACATCCTCAAAGCAGAATTTGACCGTAGCTTTAAACTCATCAATTCTAAGACTTACCCTGTTTCAGGTGGGGAATTGAACCCAGCAAATGTGGACTCAGAAATCGAAGCCTTTGCGCAACTTGGAGTGTCACGTGGTTTGGATAGCAAGGAAGCTCATTATCTAGCAAATCTTTACGGTTCAAATGCACCGAAGGTCTTTGCTCTTGCTCATAGTTTGGAACAAGCACCAGGACTCAGCTTGGCAGATACTTTATCACTTCACTATGCAATGCGCAACGAGTTGGCTCTGAGCCCAGTTGACTTCCTTCTTCGTCGTACCAACCATATGCTCTTTATGCGTGATAGTTTGGATAGCATCGTTGAGCCAGTTTTGAATGAAATGGGACGATTCTATGATTGGTCAGAAGAAGAAAAAGCAGGCTACCGAGCAGATGTCGAAGCAGCTCTCGCTAACAACGATTTAGCAGAATTAAAAAATTAAGAAAAAATAAAAGAGGTGGAGGGCAGGACTCCTTGTCGCCCGCCCCTTCTTTTTAATGGAGATAGAAAGATGATGAATGAATTATTTGGAGAATTTTTGGGAACTTTAATCCTGATTCTTCTAGGAAATGGTGTTGTGGCTGGTGTGGTTCTTCCAAAAACCAAGAGCAACAGCTCAGGTTGGATTGTGATTACCATGGGTTGGGGGATTGCAGTTGCGGTTGCAGTATTTGTATCCGGCAAGCTCAGTCCAGCTCATTTAAACCCAGCTGTGACGATTGGTGTGGCCTTGAAAGGTGGTTTGCCTTGGGCTTCCGTTTTCCCTTACATCCTAGCCCAGTTCGCAGGGGCTATGATCGGTCAGATTTTGGTTTGGTTGCAATTCAAGCCGCATTATGAGGCAGAAGAAAATGCAGGAAATATTTTGGCTACTTTCAGCACAGGACCAGCCATCAAAGATACTGTATCAAACTTGATCAGCGAAATCCTAGGCACCTTTGTTTTGGTGTTGACAATCTTTGCTTTGGGGCTTTATGATCTTCAGGCAGGTATCGGAACTTTTGCAGTGGGGACTTTGATTGTCGGTATCGGTCTATCACTAGGTGGGACAACAGGCTATGCCTTGAACCCTGCGCGTGACCTTGGACCTCGTATCATGCACAGTATCCTTCCAATTTCAAACAAGGGAGACGGAGACTGGTCTTATGCCTGGATTCCTGTTGTGGGACCTGTTATCGGTGCAGCCTTGGCAGTACTTGTATTCTCACTTTTCTAGTTTATACTCTGCGAAAATCAAATTCAAACCTCGTCAGCGTCGCCTTACCGTACTCAAGTACAGCTTGCGGCTAGCTTCCTAGTTTGCTCTTTGATTTTCATTGAGTATTAGAAAACAATTATGTTGATAGAGCTTGAGATGAAAATCTCAGGCTTTTTTCGTTGAGTATAACTTCTTAGAGCTAGCCAACAATGATAATCATCATTCCTTAAAAAGTAGGAGTAATAAAGGCAATAGCTTTTTCTTTTTCATGTGAAAAATCTCACTTTTGTTTTCTGCTATTTTATGCTAAAATATTAAAAATCAAATTTTAATTCCAAAGTTGGCAACTAAGATAGGAGAGCTATATGTCTAATTCATTTATCAAATTGTTAGTCTCTCAATTGTTTGCAAATTTAGCAGATATTTTCTTTAGAGTAACAATCATTGCTAACATATACATTATTTCAAAATCAGTAATTGCCACGTCACTAGTTCCCATTTTAATAGGGATATCCTCTTTTGTTGCGAGTCTTTTAGTTCCTTTAGTTACTAAAAGGATAGCGCTAAATAGAGTTTTATCTTTATCCCAATTTGGAAAGACTATATTATTGGCGATACTGGTAGGAATGTTTACCGTAATGCAATCCGTAGCGCCTTTGGTAACCTATCTATTTGTTGTGGCAATTTCAATATTGGATGGTTTTGCAGCACCTGTTTCCTATGCTATTGTGCCACGCTATGCGACCGATTTGGGTAAGGCTAATTCAGCCTTATCAATGAGTGGTGAAGCTGTTCAATTGGTGGGTTGGGGATTAGGTGGACTCTTATTTGCAATAATTGGTCTCTTACCTACCACGTTTATCATTTTAATCTTGTATATCATTTCTAGCTTTTTGATGTTATTTCTTCCTAAGGCTGAAGTGGAGGTGCTAGAGTCAGAAACTAATCTTGAAATTTTGCTCAAAGGTTGGAAGTTAGTTGCTAGAGATCCTAGATTGAGACTTTTTGTATCAGCAAATTTATTTGAAATTTTCTCAAATACAATTTGGGTTTCTTCCATTATACTTGTTTTTGTAACTGAGTTATTAAATAAAACGGAAAGTTACTGGGGATATTCTAATACAGCATACTCTATTGGTATTATAATTAGTGGCTTAATTGCTTTTCGTCTATCTGAAAAGTTTCTTGCTCTTAAGTGGGAAAGTATTCTTTTTTCTCTTATAGCCATGGTAATAGTGACGCTGACTATTCTATTTTTTCCAAATGCACAGATGTTTTTAGTATTTTCAGCTTTAGTTGGTATGTTATCGCAGCTAAAAGAAGTTCCTGAAAGTGTATTTCTTCAGGAAACAGTAGAGGAAAATAACTTGGTTAATGTCTATTCCGTTCTGGAAGTGATTTCGACACTAGCATTTTCAGTATTTGTTTTGCTAATGAGCTATATTACTGAGAGTTTTGGTATTAGCATAAGTTTTTGGCTATCAGCCATCTGTCTGATGATAGAAGCTATTTTAATTTATATCAGACGAGACTATTTTAAATGAGAGACGTGTTAAAAAGTCTTTAGAATCAGAAAAGCGCATAGTATCAGGTGTTGAAAAAATTTGATATTGTGCGTTTTATTATGAAATTGAATTATGAAGAGAAAGTTCAAATTCATGAACTAAAAAACAAGGAATCAGCTTAAAGCAACTTTCAACAATATTTGGAGTAGGTATTTCTAAACTAACATACATTTTTAGTTTGTTTTGATCGTTATGGGATTGAAATTGTCAAGAAAGGGCAGAATCGCGATTATTCTCCAGAATTAAAACAAAAAATGATTGATAAAGTTCTTCTTGAAGGTCGTTCGCAAGGAAGTGCTAGTCTTGATTATGCCCTCCCAAACCAAGGAATGCTTCCAAATTGGCTGGCACAATACAGGAAAAACAGGTATACTATTGCTGAGAAAATAAGAGGAAGGTTAGCTAAAATGGGACGTAAACAGAAGAAAACTTGTGAAGAAATGACAGAATTAGAACGATTTAAGGAGGAGAATGAACGCTTACGTACTGAGGTAGCTTACCTAAAAGAGTTAGAGGAAAGAGTCGAAGCTTTACAGCTAAAAAGTCAGAATCCTTCACTGGTTCCTTCATCAATTTTTTGTTCTTGAATTTTATTTATTGTGTGAATAATTTTGTCTCATTATTGGGGTTCAGTACTAAGAGTCATTTGGATTTTTTATTTTAAGAAATAAAATAACAGAAGTATTTATAGTTTTTAAATTATGGTATAATGAATAAAGTTAACTATCTTTGGTAATATGATAGGAACTAATCTTAAAAAGATAAATCATGAGATGAGAAAAAGAAAAAAGGAGTTTGGCTGGTATGAATTATTTCGAGGGGAATGAGTTTTTCCTTCTTTTGTTTGTAGTTTTACTAATTGGTTTTGTAGTAAACTTTTTTGAAAAACGTAAGGACTACTATATTTTGGTGCTCTCCCTCTTATTTGCAGGAGCTATTTATGGCAAGAGTAGAGCAATGATTATCTATTTACTCGCCTTTGTCATTTATCAATATTTTCTAGTTTTTCTAGCACAGAGTATAGAAGTAAAGCGGATGAAACCTCTGATTTTCCTTTCTATTTTTCCTTTGGTGATTAATAAAGTCTTTGCCCTGACTTCTCTGCATTTGTTGGCCTTTATTGGAATTTCTTACATGTCCTTTAAGACTATTCAGATCATGCTGGAGATATCGGATGGCTTGATTAAAGAAAAGATTAGCATAAAAGACTACCTGCAATTTTTACTTTTTTTCCCTACAGTTAGTGCTGGTCCGATTGATCGGAGTAGGAGATTTTTAAAAGAGATAAACGAGGTCATGCCTCGAAAAGAGTATCTAGAGTTAGCAGGGGACGGTGTGTATCGTATCGTTCTAGGCCTTCTCTACAAGGTTGTTTTATCAACCTATGTTTATCAGATGTTACTCGCTCTAAATAATACTGGCACAGTCGTTTACTCAATCAAGTATATGTACCTCTATACCTTGTATCTGTTCTTCGACTTTGCAGGCTATAGTCTAATGGCCGTTGGAAGTAGCAATATTCTAGGTATTCAGACACCGATGAACTTTAACAAACCTTTCTTGAGTGTCGATATCAAGGATTTCTGGACCAGATGGCATATCACCTTGTCGACCTGGTTGAGAGATTTTGTATTTTCAAGAGTATTGATGCAGGTTATCAGGAAAAAATGGTTTAAAAATAGACTACACAATGCAACCTATGCCTATATGGTCAATATGTTAGTCATGGGTTTTTGGCATGGCCTTAGTGTTAGCTACATTGTTTATGGTTTTTATCACGGTGTCTTGATGGCTGGATTTGAAGTGTATCAAAAGAAAAGCAATTTTTATAAAGAAAAATAAAAATAAAAATTGGTATAAACTACTAAGTTGGTTTGTGACCATGAATTTGGTTATGCTTGGTTTCTTTATCTTTTCAGGTGAACCCTATAAAATCTTACTTACGATTTTAAAGAGATAAGAACTTGAAAAGAGATTGGACGGATCGAAGGGATAGGATAAAACTAGATGATTAAACTAAAAGCATTTTTGCTATCGCTTGTGCTCGTAATTGCGACGCTTGCCCTTTTAAATGTGACATACGTCAAGAAGATTGATGATTATTATAAAGTAAAGGATAACAGTATTCGCTATAGCACTTCGTATGAAAAGTATAAAAGTAGAGATATTCTGACAAGCAATATTACTCCCAATACACTGGTTTTATTGGGCTCATCAGAGTTGGTTGCGACGATAAATGAAGACTACCATCCCAATAAAATTTTTAACTACAACGATTTTAATATCATGCAGATTGGGACCAGTTATTCACAAAACATCATTCAGGCTACGACCTTGGGCTCAATTGAAGGATCTATGACTAAGCGAAAAGTGGCTATAATAGAGTCGGTTCAGTGGTTTGAAAAAGATGGGACTCATCAAGATGCCTTTTTGAATAAGGCTTCTCAGGAACATATTTTTCAGACACTCTCTAATAAGAAAATTAGCAAAGATACCAAGGAAAAACTTATTGATAGAATTATTGAAATAACTAAAGGGAATAAGCTTCAAAATGACCTTTATAAGAAATATAAGAGCTACTTCATAGAAGGTAAAGGAACCTTTATTGATAAGAAGTTATTAGAGTTAGATAATACGATTTATTCCTTTAAACTCAAACAGATTTTTTATCAAAAACATGCCAAATCAGATTATCCTTCACTAGGGGATAAAACTCCAGACTATGATTGGGAGAAAATGACGAATCAGTTTGTAGAAGAGGTCAAAAAGAAAACAGACAATAATGATTATGCTGTTGATAATAACTACTACAATACTTACTTAAAAGATCGCTATGCATCGTTGAAAGATTCCAATAAAGATTTGAGCTATCTGGAGTCACCAGAGTATTCAGATATGGAACTCTTCTTGACAGTTGCCAAGGAATTGGGCATTGAAGTTGAGGTCATTATTTTCCCAGTAAACGGGAAGTGGAACGACTACACAGGTGTTTCAAGAGAGATGCGGGAAAAAACTTACAAAAAAATAGAAGATGTTGCAAAAAGCCATGGTGCAACAGTACTAAACTATGGAAACAGAGAGTATGATGATTACTTTTTATTTGACGTGATGCACGTTGGAGTGAAAGGATGGATGGAAGTTGAAAAAGAACTTTACAAATTTGCAAACCAAGCTAACTAACACACATCGTTTAATCTTATGGACACTATTTTTTTATACGGTTATCTTGAGCATCGTGATTTACTGTTTTGTGACCGATTTTTCGAATATTCAAGAATTTATCTATAGTGAATTTTAGGATTACATACTATAAAAAACTCTAGATAAAGGGAACTGCACCGATAAAGTGAGACATAAGATAAGGCTCTATAATATTTATAGTGGAGATATCCTCTATAGGTAGTATGGAGCCTACTTTATTGTAGCCTCATATAATTTATACTGAAAAGCATTCAAGCTATCATTAGAAAGAATCATATGGAACAAATTAATATTACTGAAACGTAGTGAAAATAGACGGGTAAACAATTGAAAAACTAGTCTATAAAGTGGTATAATAGCAGAAAAATAAATTAGTAAGAAATTGATTTTATTTTAGCGAAAAATTACAGAAATGAATGGTTTTTCTTGATGAAACAGAGAAAAGAATTGTACCTCTTTTTTGGTCGGACAGCCTTGTATTTTATTATCTTTCTAGGGCTACTTTACTTTTTTAGCTATCTTGGTCAGGGTCAAGGAAGCTTTATCTATAATGAATTTTAACTTGAAGGAGAATCCTTATTATGTCAAATAAACCAATAGTAGATATGATTGAAACTATTGAGCATTTTGCTCAGACCCAGCCTAGCTATCCTGTTTACAATGTTTTGGGGCAGGAACACACTTATGGAGATTTGAAAGCTGATTCGGATAGTTTGGCTGCAGCCATTGACCAACTAGGCTTGCCTGAGAAGTCTCCTGTGGTTGTTTTTGGTGGCCAAGAATATGAAATGTTGGCAACTTTTGTAGCGCTGACTAAGTCAGGTCATGCCTACATTCCAATTGACAGCCATTCGGCCTTGGAGCGAGTTTCAGCTATTTTAGAAGTAGCGGATCCAAGTTTGATTATTGCCATCTCAGACTTTCCATTGGAGCAGGTTTCTACACCTATGATGACTCTAGCTCAGGTTCAAGAAGCCTTTGCTCAAGGGACTAGCTATGAGATCACGCATCCAGTCAAGGGCGATGATAATTACTACATCATCTTTACTTCTGGTACGACTGGTAAGCCAAAGGGAGTGCAGATTTCACATGATAACCTCCTCAGCTTTACCAACTGGATGATTACGGACAAGGAATTTGCGACACCGAATCGTCCGCAAATGCTGGCTCAGCCACCTTATTCTTTTGATCTGTCTGTCATGTACTGGGCTCCGACCTTGGCACTGGGTGGTACGCTTTTCGCTCTTCCTTCAGCTATTACTCAGGACTTTAAGCAACTCTTTGCGACCATCTTTTCATTGCCAATCGCTATCTGGACCTCAACCCCTTCTTTTGCAGATATGGCCATGTTATCAGAAGACTTTAATAGCGAGAAAATGCCTGGAATTACGCATTTCTACTTTGATGGCGAAGAGTTGACGGTCAAAACGGCTCAAAAACTGCGTGAGCGTTTCCCGAATGCCCGTATTATCAATGCTTACGGCCCAACAGAAGCGACAGTAGCCCTGTCAGCAGTTGCTGTGACAGACGAGATGTTGGCGACTCTCAAACGCCTACCAATCGGCTATACCAAGGCCGACTCTCCAACCTTTATCATTGATGAGGACGGCAAGAAACTGTCAAATGGTGAACAGGGAGAAATTATTGTTTCTGGGCCAGCCGTTTCAAAAGGTTATATGAATAATCCTGAAAAAACGGCAGAAGCCTTCTTTGAGTTTGAAGGTCTACCAGCCTACCATACAGGAGATGTGGGAACTATGACAGATGAGGGCTTGCTTCTCTACGGCGGACGCATGGACTTCCAGATTAAGTTCAACGGTTACCGCATTGAGTTAGAGGATGTCTCTCAAAACCTCAATAAGTCTCGCTTTATCGAGTCTGCTGTTGCAGTACCGCGCTATAATAAAGACCACAAGGTGCAAAATCTTCTAGCCTATGTCATCTTAAAAGATGGTGTTCGTGAGCAGTTTGAGCGTGATATCGATATTACCAAGGCCATTAAGGAAGACTTGACAGATATTATGATGTCTTATATGATGCCGTCCAAATTCCTTTATCGAGACAGTTTGCCACTGACTCCAAATGGAAAAATTGATATCAAAGGATTGATTAATGAGGTAAATAGGAGATGATGGAGTTCTTTAAACAGCTTCCTCATTTAGAGCCATACGGCAATCCTCAGTATTTTGTCTATGTGATTGTTGCAACCTTGCCCATCTTTATCGGCCTCTTTTTCAAGAAACGCTTTGCCTGGTACGAGGTATTGGTTAGTCTCTTCTTTATCGTTACCATGCTGGTAGGTGGGAAGACTAATCAATTGGCTGCCTTGGGCATTTATCTGTGCTGGGAAATATTGCTCTTGCTTTTCTATAAGCACTATCGAAAAAGTAAGGATGGTAAGTGGGTTTTCTACCTAGTTAGTTTTCTATCCCTCCTTCCGATTATCTTTGTCAAGGTGCAACCAGCTATCAATGGAACGCAGTCTTTGCTTGGCTTTTTGGGTATTTCTTACCTGACCTTTCGTTCGGTTGGGATTATCATCGAGCTGAGAGATGGAGTGATTAAGGATTTTACCCTCTGGGAATTCCTCCGTTTTCTTCTCTTCATGCCGACCTTTTCAAGTGGCCCAATCGATCGCTTTAAGCGTTTTAATGAAAATTATCAGACCATTCCTGAGCGGGATGAGTTGATGGATATGTTGGATGAATCTGTTCGCTATATTATGTGGGGATTTTTGTACAAGTTTATCCTGGCTCATATTTTAGGAGAAACTTTACTACCTCCTCTGAAGAATCTAGCCCTGCAGTCAGGTGGCTCCTTTAACCACTATGCCTTGGCAGTCATGTATACCTTTGGTCTGGAGCTTTTCTTTGACTTTGCAGGTTACTCTATGTTTGCCTTAGCCATTTCAAATTTGATGGGAATTCGTAGCCCTATCAACTTTAATAAGCCTTTTTTATCAAAGGATTTAAAGGAATTTTGGAATCGCTGGCACATGAGTCTCTCTTTCTGGTTCCGTGACTTTGTCTTTATGCGAATGGTCATGGTATTGACCAGAAAGAAGGTCTTTAAGAATCGCAATGTCACTTCAAGTGTGGCCTACATTATAAATATGCTGATTATGGGATTTTGGCACGGTGTGACCTGGTACTACATCGCCTATGGACTCTTTCATGGGATTGGGCTGGTCATCAATGACGCTTGGGTTCGTAAGAAAAAAACGCTCAATAAGGAACGGAAAAAAGCAGGGAAAGCTGCTCTACCTGAGAATCGCTGGATTCAGTTGCTTGGCATGGTTGTCACCTTCCATGTCGTCATGCTGTCATTCTTAATCTTTTCTGGATTTTTGAATGATTTATGGTTTAAAAAATAAAAGGATATAAAAAATGGATATCAAATCAGAAGTTATTGAAATTATTGATGAGTTGTTTATGGAAGATGTTTCTGACATGATGGATGAAGATCTTTTTGATGCCGGTGTCTTGGATAGTATGGGAACGGTTGAGTTGATTGTGGAGATTGAAAACCGTTTTGACATTCGTGTCCCTGTAACAGAGTTTGGTCGTGACGACTGGAATACAGCCAATAAAATCATAGCTGGTATTGTGGAGCTACAAAATGCTTAAACGCTTATGGATGATCTTCGGACCGGTCTTGATAGCTGGTTTGTTGGTTTGTCTGCTTATCTTTTTCTATCCTACTGAGATGAATCATGATCTGGGAGCTGAGAAGCGTTCAGCGGTGGCTACTACCACAGAAAGTTTTAAGGAGAGGAGTCAAAAGGTCAGAGCCCTATCTGATCCAAACATGCGTTTTGTTCCCTTCTTTGGCTCCAGTGAATGGCTTCGTTTTGACAGTGCTCATCCTGCAGTCTTGGCTGAGAGATACAATCGCACCTACCGCCCTTATCTTTTAGGACAGAGGGGAGCTGCTTCACTTAATCAGTATTTTGGGATGCAACAGATGTTGCCACAACTGGAGAATAAACAAGTTGTGTATGTTATCTCACCTCAGTGGTTCAGTAAAAATGGCTATGAGCCAGCAGCTTTCCAGGAATATTTTAATGGAGACCAGTTGACCAGTTTTCTGGAACATCAATCTGGAGATCAGGCTAGTCAATATGCAGCGACTCGCTTACTACAGCAGTTTCCCAACGTAGCTATGAAGGAACTGGTTCAGAAGTTGGCAAGTAAAGAAGAATTGTCGAAAGCAGACAATGAAATGATTGAATTATTGGCTCGGTTTAATGAACACCAAGCTTCCTTTTTTGGTCAGTTTTCTGTTAGGGGATATGTCAATTATGATAAGTATGTGGGTAGATATTTAAAAACCTTACCAGATCAGTTTTCTTATCAAGCCATAGAAGATATTGTTAAAGCAGATGCAGAAAAGAATACTTCTAATAATGATTTAGGAATGGAAAATTATTTCTATACTACTCAGATTAAAAAGGACTTGAAGAAATTAAAAGGTTCTCAGAAAACACATACCTATCTCAAGTCGCCAGAGTATAATGACTTGCAGTTGGTTTTAACACAGTTTTCTAAATCTAAGGTCAACCCGATTTTTATCATTCCACCTGTTAATAAAAAATGGATGGACTATGCTGGTCTACGAGAGGATATGTACCAACAAACGGTGCAGAAGATTCGCTACCAGTTAGAAAGTCAAGGTTTTACTAATATAGCAGATTTTTCTAAGGATGGAGGGGAGCCTTTTTTTATGAAGGATACCATTCATCTGGGTTGGTTGGGTTGGTTAGCTTTTGACAAGGCCGTTGATCCTTTCCTATCCAATCCCACTCCAGCTCCGATGTACCATCTGAATGAGCGCTTTTTCAGTAAAGACTGGGCGACTTATGATGGAGATGTCAAGGAATTTCAATAGATAATAGTATGGAAGAGTTCAAGAATGAAACTGGTTTTCACGTTTTTTCTTGACTCTTTTTTTGGTTGTGATATAATTAACCAGTAAATAATTCTTCAAAGAATAGTATTTTCTCTTAAAAAAGAGAAGTCCAAAAGGAAAGGAGTCAGATATGAGACAGCTAGCGAAGGATATCGATGCTTTTTTGAATGAGGTGATTTTGCAGGCGGAAAATCAGCATGAAATCCTAATAGGTCATTGCACTAGCGAGGTAGCTCTGACCAATACCCAGGAGCATATCCTCATGCTCTTGTCAGAGGAATCTTTAACTAATTCAGAGTTGGCTCGTCGCCTCAATGTCAGTCAGGCGGCAGTTACAAAGGCCATTAAGTCTTTGGTCAAGGAAGGGATGTTGGAAACATCTAAAGATCCGAAGGATGCGCGTGTGATTTTTTATCAGTTGACTGATTTGGCTCGTCCAATCGCTGAGGAGCACCATCATCACCATGAACATACACTTTTAACCTATGAACAAGTGGCGACTCAGTTTACTCCAAATGAACAAAAAGTGATCCAGCGGTTTTTGACTGCTTTAGTAGGAGAAATCAAATAATGAGATATATTACGGTAGAGGATTTATCCTTCTATTATGATAAGGAGCCCGTTCTTGAACATATCAATTATAGTGTTGATAGTGGGGAATTTGTTACCTTGACAGGGGAAAATGGAGCGGCTAAGACGACACTCATAAAGGCCAGTCTTGGAATTCTTCAGCCACGCATTGGAAAGGTGACTATTTCAAAGACAAATACGCAGGGTAAGAAATTGAGAATAGCTTACCTTCCTCAACAGATTGCCAGTTTTAATGCGGGTTTTCCAAGTACGGTTTACGAATTTGTCAAGTCGGGTCGTTATCCACGAAAAGGCTGGTTCCGTCGCTTGAATGCTCATGATGAGGAGCATATCAAGGCTAGTCTGGATTCAGTTGGCATGTGGGAACACCGAGACAAACGCTTGGGATCTCTATCTGGAGGACAAAAGCAGCGAGCGGTGATTGCGCGCATGTTTGCTTCGGATCCAGATGTGTTTATCCTAGATGAGCCGACAACGGGGATGGATGCAGGAAGTAAAAATGAATTTTACGAACTCATGCACCACAGCGCCCATCATCACGGCAAGGCTGTTTTGATGATTACCCATGACCCTGAAGAAGTTAAGGACTATGCTGATCGCAATATTCATCTAGTCCGTAACCAAGACTCGCCATGGCGTTGTTTCAACGTTCATGAGAATGATCAGGAGGTGGGCCATGCTTAGTTTGTTATCTTATGACTTTATGCAACGTGCCTTTCTGGCCGTTATTGCTATGAGTCTTTTCTCGCCAGTTCTTGGAACTTTCCTTATCTTGCGTCGTCAGAGTTTGATGAGTGATACCCTCAGCCACGTCTCGCTTTCGGGTGTAGCCTTTGGTCTAGTTCTGGGGATTTCGCCAACTATTTCCACTATTGCTATTGTCTTGATTGCGGCGGTCTTTCTGGAGTATCTCCGTACGGTTTACAAGAGCTTTATGGAAATCGGGACAGCTATCCTCATGTCAACGGGTCTGGCTGTTTCTCTGATTGTCATGAGTAAGGGTAAAAGCTCTAGCTCAATGAGTTTGGACCAGTATCTTTTTGGTTCAATCGTGACGATCAGCGAAGAGCAGGTTATTTCCCTCTTTGTCATTGCGGCGGTTGTTTTGATTTTGACCTTCCTCTTCCTTCGTCCGATGTACATTTTGACCTTTGATGAGGATACGGCCTTTGTGGATGGCTTGCCAGTTCGTACCATGTCCATTCTTTTTAACATGGTTACAGGGGTGGCCATTGCCCTTATGATTCCTGCTGCAGGAGCTCTTTTGGTATCGACCATTATGGTCTTGCCAGCTAGTATTGCCCTGCGTCTGGGGAAAAACTTTAAATCGGTTATGCTGCTTGCCAGTGCTATTGGATTTTTGGGAATGGTAGCAGGACTTTACATTTCCTACTATGCAGAAACACCTGCAAGTGCAAGTATTACCATTATTTTTGTAACTGTCTTTTTACTCATCAGTTTAGTAAGACGTTTTATCAAATAGGAGACTAACGTGAAAAAAATTAGCTTATTGCTCGCCAGTCTATGTGCCTTGTTTTTAGTGGCTTGTTCCAATCAAAAGCAGGCAGATGGCAAACTAAATATCGTGACAACCTTTTACCCTGTCTATGAATTTACCAAGCAAGTCGCAGGAGATACGGCTAATGTAGAACTCCTCATCGGTGCTGGTACAGAACCCCATGAATATGAACCGTCTGCCAAGGCAGTTGCCAAAATCCAAGATGCAGATACCTTCGTTTATGAAAATGAAAACATGGAAACATGGGTCCCTAAATTGCTAGATACCTTGGATAAGAAAAAGGTCAAAACCATCAAGGCGACAGGCGATATGTTGCTCTTACCAGGTAGCGAGGAAGAAGAGGGAGACCATGACCATGGAGAAGAAGGTCATCATCATGAGTTTGACCCCCATGTTTGGTTATCACCAGTTCGTGCCATTAAACTAGTAGAGCATATCCGTGATAGCTTATCAGCAGATTATCCGGATAAAAAAGAGACCTTTGAGAAGAATGCTGCTGCCTATATCGAAAAATTGCAAGCCTTGGATAAGGCTTATGCAGAAGGCTTGTCTCAAGCCAAACAAAAGAGCTTTGTAACGCAACATGCAGCCTTTAACTATCTGGCTTTGGACTATGGACTCAAACAAGTCGCAATTTCAGGCCTCTCTCCAGATGCAGAGCCATCAGCTGCTCGCTTGGCGGAATTGACAGAGTACGTTAAGAAAAATAAAATCGCCTATATCTATTTTGAAGAAAATGCCTCACAAGCCCTTGCTAACACACTTTCAAAAGAAGCAGGTGTCAAAACAGATGTCCTTAATCCTTTAGAAAGTCTGACAGAAGAGGATACCAATGCTGGAGAAAACTACATTTCCGTGATGGAGAAAAACCTCAAGGCTCTGAAACAAACAACGAACCAAGAAGGCCCAGCTATCGAGCCTGAAAAGTCAGAGGATACCAAGACAGTCCAAAATGGTTACTTCGAGGATGCAGCTGTCAAGGACCGCACCTTGAGTGATTATGCAGGTAATTGGCAATCAGTTTATCCTTTCCTTGAAGATGGTACGTTTGACCAAGTTTTTGACTACAAGGCTAAGTTGACTGGTAAGATGACTCAGGCTGAGTACAAGGCCTACTATACAAAAGGCTATCAGACAGATGTGACTAAGATTAATATCACTGATAACACTATGGAATTTGTTCAAGGTGGACAAAGTAAGAAATTCACCTACAAGTATGTTGGTAAGAAAATCTTGACTTATAAGAAAGGCAATCGTGGTGTGCGTTTCCTCTTTGAAGCGACAGATGCTGATGCTGGACAATTCAAGTATGTTCAGTTTAGTGACCATAATATCGCCCCAGTTAAGGCAGAACATTTCCATATCTTCTTTGGAGGCACAAGCCAAGAAGCCCTCTTTGAAGAAATGGATAACTGGCCAACCTATTACCCAGATAACCTATCTGGACAAGAAATCGCCCAAGAAATGTTGGCGCATTGATGAGAAACCGACTAGTTCATAGGAGCTAGTCGGTTTTTGGGTACTAGATTGGGTTGGGTACTAGGTGGTAACTTCATTATATACCTTTCAGATACCTAAGGAACGTAATCGGTAACCGATGACAAAAATAGTATACCATACTAAATTTAGATCATCAACCTCACTTCATGCTTGAACTATTGGAGTGCGGTCCACTTCAATGATGTTTTTTGTGAGTCTTTTAAAGGGATTAACCGTTACTTGTTTCGTTTCTTTGTCCACGACTTGTAAAGCTCAGATACTATGTTGATAATCAACGGAGTTAGAGAGAACTGTCATGATACACCTAATTCCTTACCAGTTGGTTTAGCAAGAGATTAGACGACAATGTGACAATTCACCTCTAATTATTGACATTTCAGGAAAAATCGCAGTAAAAACTGCACAGCCTTCTTTAAATGTGCTATAATACAGGAAAATAATGATGGAGGTCACGATAATGGCAACATTTTTGATGATTTTTGTGGTGGTTTGTGTGCTCCTATTGGTGATAGTCACACTGAGTACAGTTTATGTGGTTCGTCAACAGTCGGTGGCGATTATTGAACGCTTTGGGAAATACCAAAAGGTTGCCAATAGCGGTATTCATATTCGATTGCCTTTTGGGATTGACTCGATTGCAGCGCGGATTCAGTTGCGCTTATTGCAAAGCGATATTGTGGTTGAGACCAAGACCAAGGACAATGTGTTCGTTATGATGAATGTAGCGACTCAGTACCGTGTCAACGAGCAGAGCGTGACAGATGCCTACTATAAACTCATGCGTCCAGAATCTCAGATTAAATCTTATATCGAAGACGCTCTTCGCTCTTCTGTTCCAAAATTAACCTTGGATGAATTGTTTGAGAAAAAAGATGAGATTGCCCTTGAAGTTCAACACCAAGTAGCAGAAGAAATGACTACTTATGGTTATATTATCGTGAAAACCTTGATAACCAAGGTTGAACCAGATGCAGAAGTCAAGCAATCCATGAATGAAATCAATGCGGCGCAACGCAAGCGGGTCGCAGCGCAAGAATTGGCGGAAGCCGATAAGATTAAAATCGTCACTGCAGCTGAAGCCGAAGCAGAAAAAGACCGCCTCCATGGTGTGGGGATTGCCCAACAACGTAAGGCGATTGTGGATGGATTGGCAGAGTCTATCACAGAACTCAAGGAAGCCAATGTTGGTATGACAGAAGAGCAAATCATGTCTATTCTTTTGACCAACCAGTATTTGGATACATTGAATACCTTTGCCTCTAAAGGAAATCAGACTATCTTTTTACCAAATACGCCAAATGGTGTGGATGATATTCGTACACAAATCTTGTCAGCCCTTCGCGCTGAGAAGAAATAATAGACTAAAGAGCTTGGCAACAGGCTCTTTTTATATTACCCTTGTAGCTTTGAGGATTAAATCCTCCTCCACAAATTATAGAATCTTTTCCGAGTATTTAGGGAGTGATGGAGGAAATCTTGAGAGCGCTTTTGTTTTGTGCTATAGTCAAGTAAATCGAGTCGTTTAAAGAGGAATGCTTGTATGAGAAGAGAAGAAGTTTTACGAAATCACTGGTTTTTTAGCCAGGAAGTGGGGAAAGAAGATGCCTTGGCACCAGATTTTCAGAGGGAAAATTGGCAGGCTATTCAAGTGCCCCATGACTGGAGTATTTACAATGATTTTGACCAGTATTCGCCAGTGCAAAATGAGGGTGGTCAGTTAAATGGGGGTCAGGCTTGGTACCGGACGCAGTTTTACTTGGAAGAAGATGTCAGTCTTGTATCGGTGCGTTTGTTATTTGATGGAGTTTACATGAATGCCTAAGTCTATATCAACGGGCAAGTGCTGGGCTATTATCCCAATGGCTACACACCCTTTTCTTATGATATCACGTCTTATCTAAGAAATGATGGGACGGCCAACCAGCTTGCGGTTTTTGTGGAAAATCAGCAACCTAGCAGTCGTTAGTACTCTGGTAGCGGTATTTACCGAGAAGTAAAATTGTGGATTACAGATTCGGTGCATCTGGATTTATATGGGATTAAGATAGAAAGTCCCAATCTCAAGGAACAAAGAGATGGATGGGTGGAAACTCAGTTTGAAAGCAAGGTTTCAAATGATGGCTCTCAGTACGTGTCGGTGTATTTGGAGCAGAGTATCTGGTATGATGGGCAGCAGCTGTCAGACTGGCAGGCGACAGACTCTGTAATGATTAAGTCTGGGGAAAAACATCATTTCAAACAATCAATATTAATTTTCCAACCTTTGCTTTGGGATATTGATCATCCTTACCTTTACCAATTGAAGACTCGCCTCTACAAAAATGGCATTTTGGTTGATGAAGAAGAGGAGACTTTTGGTTACTGTTATATGGATTGGCAAGTGGATAAGGGCTTCTTTCTAAATGGTCGTTGGTTGAAGATTCATGGGTTTTGTTTGCACCATGACTACGGATCGCTGGGAGCTGTGGAAAACAGGTCAGCTGCTGAGAGACGCTTTCGCCAGATGAAGGAAATGGGGGTCAATGCGATTCGAATCACCCATAATCCAGCTAGTAGTAATTTGCTGGATGTGACTGCCAAAATGGGCTTACTCATCCAAGAAGAAGCCTTTGATACCTGGTATGGAGGTAAGAAAGAATATGACTATGGTCGTTTTTTGAGGAAGAAGCGACTCATCCAGAAGCGAAAGCAGGCGATTTCTGGTCAGATTATGATTTGCGCACTATGATTGAACGTGGTAAGAACAATCCAGCGATTTTTATGTGGTCCTTGGGAAATGAAGTCAGCGAAGCAAATGGCGATGCTCATTCATTGAAGACTATCAAACGCTTGCTAGAAAGGGTTAAGGAGGTTGATGATAGCCGTTTTGTGACCATGGGAATGGATCAGTTCCGCTTTGGCGATGGTTCTGGAGGTCATGAAAAGATTGCTGATTTGCTGGATGTGGTGGGCTTGAATTACTCAGAAGATAATATTGATGCGATTCGCAAAAGACATCCCAAGTGGCGACTTTACGGATCTGAAACCTCATCGGCTACAAGGACGCGTGATAGCTATTTTCGCCCAGATAAGGAATAGGTTGGGGATAATCGCCGCGTGCGGAATTTTGAACAGTCAGACTATGGTAATGATCGAGTTCCTTGGGGGAAGACAGCGACAGCTTCTTGGATAGCAGATAGAAATCGGCTAGATTACGCAGGTCAGTTTATTTGGACAGGAGTGGACTATATCGGTGAGCCGACCCCTTGGCACAATCAAAATGACACACCTGTCAAGAGTTCTTATTTTGGGATCGTGGATACAGCAGGGATTCCTAAAAATGACTATTATCTCTATCAAAGTCAGTGGTTGGACCTAGATCAGCATCCCATGGTTCATATCCTGCCTCACTGGAATTGGGAAATCCACAAGAGCTATCAACAAGTTGTGGATAAGTATGGGGATATCCCTGTTCGAGTGTATTCAAATGCTAGTTCAGTAGAGCTATTTCTCAATGGAAAATCTCAAGGTAGGAAGACTTTTCAGGAAAAATGGACTTCAGATGGCAGAAAATACCAAGAGGGAGAGGGTTCTGGCCAACTCTATCTCGAATGGCGTTTGCCTTATCAACCAGGAGAATTGCATGCTGTGGCCTATGATCGTCAAGATCAAATTGTAGCAGAAGATAGGGTGGTGACTGCAGGTAAGCCTGCTAAGATTGGGCTTCATGCCGAGAAAACACAACTTAAACCAGATGGACAAGACCTCCTTTATCTCTATTTTGATGTATTGGACAAGGATGGGAACTGGGTGCCGAGTGCTTCCAATCAGCTTCATTTTAAAATTGAGGGCCCTGCTCGCATTGTGGGTGTGGATAATGGCAGGCAGGCCAGTCGTGAACGTTACAAGGCTCAGAAAAATGGTCGTTTTAAGAGGAAAGCCTTTCATGGCAGAGGTGTACTTTTGGTTCAGAGCTTGGAGCAGGTAGGTCAAGTGAGAGTGAAGGCCAGGGCCAGAGGGCTAGAGCAAGCAAGTTTTGATATCTTAGTGGGAGAGGCTTTTGATTGCCAGCCAGTGAAAAATCAGCTCTTATTTGAGATTCGAGTGGACAAGCAGCTAGGATTACAAGAAGGGGATTCCCCAGCTATTGGACTTTATCCACAAATTGTGGATAACCCTGTGAACAAGGTGGGGAATAGTGAAGTGATTTGGGAGACGAGTGGTAGTGCCCACGCTATTATCAAGCAGGGAGTGCTTCATTGCTTGTCTGCAGGGGACTTGGCTATCCGAGCCATGTATCAAGGCAAAACCTATCAAACTCATTTGCAGGTCGCAGAAAATACCTCACTAGGGCAGGCAGTTTTTGTACGACCACTTCGCTTGTATACAGCTAAGGGAACTTATCCACAGCTGCCATCTTCAGTTTTGGTGGACTATGAGTCTGGTAGTGCAAAACGAGTCAAGGTTGTTTGGGAGGCAATCTCCGAAGAAGATATGGCAAGCTTTCATGAGTTTACGGTATCTGGTCAGCTAGAGTGTTTGGATTTAAAGGCTTCTACTCAGGTTTGTGTCCAAGGGATTTGCGCTGTTGAGCCTGAAAGGGTTAGGACGCTTGTCAAGGAAGCCCCACATTTACCAGACCGAGTCAAGCTAGTCTTATCAGATGGCAGAAGAGATACGGCCAAGGTGACTTGGGATGAACTCGAACCTCAAGTCTATGCTCAGGTAGGAGAAAGTGTGCTCACAGGACAAGTAGAGGGCTGTGAGTTGCCAGCAACAGTCACCATTCATGTGACAGATGCTAGTGTAGATGGGGAAGTTATTTCCAATCAGTGGACAGGGTCCAACCTGCCTCTGGTCTTTGCTTCTCACTCAGAGCCAAATCACCCAGCCTCTTACCTCAATGACAAGGTCATTGCTCGGAAAAAATCGACAGCCAATACTTGGATTGCCAAGTCAGAGCAAGCCAGCGTGGGCATTCTTTTTGGAGATGCAGGGATTTTAAAACCGCGATTTGTGGATAACGTGACCTTGTATTATGTTGAAAATCAAGAATACGTGGCGATGGAGCCTACTTTTATTGATTATTATGTAGGGAATGAGCCTACTTTACCTCGAACTCCAAATCATTTGGATAAGGATTCTCTGCTCAAGCAAGAGGAGAATTGGGGCCCTGTATCAGCTATCCGAAAAGTTTCAATCGACAAGTATGAAGAGCTTCGTTTTGAATTTGATAAGGTGGAGACTTATGCCCTTCGTCTTCGATTTGAAAACTTGACAAGCCCTCTAGCGTTAACAGAATTGCAAGTACATGACAAAAAAGTAAAGAAAAGTGTAGATAGGAAATAGTGTGGTAAGAGAAATAAAACCGCATGGCCCCTTGACTAGTCAGGCCCAGCTAGCTTATTTAGAGGATGAACTAGCAGCCTTTATCCATTTTGGTCCCAATACCTTTTATGACCAGGAATGGGGAACAGGTCAGGAGGATCCTGAACGCTTTAACCCGGCACAGTTAGATGCGCGTGAGTGGGTTCGCGTGCTCAAGGAAACGGGCTTTAAGAAGTTGATTTTAGTGGTCAAGCACCACGATGGTTTTGTCCTTTATCCGACAGCTCATACAGATTATTCGGTCAAGGCTAGTCCTTGAAGTATCCCAAGCTGCCACAGAGTTTGATATGGATATGGGGATCTACCTATCACCCTGGGATGCCCACAGCCCCCTCTATCATGTGGACCGAGAAGCGGACTATAATGCCTATTATCTGGCTCAGCTGAAGGAGATTTTATCAAATCCTGCCTATGGAAATGAAGGGAAATTTGCTGAGGTCTGGATGGATGGTGCCAGAGGAGAGGGCGCTCAAAAGGTCAATTATGAATTTGAAAAATGGTTTGAAACTATTCATGAACTGCAGGGCGATTGCTTAATTTTTTCAACAGAAGGCACCAGTATCCGCTGGATTGGCAATGAACGAGGGTATGCAGGTGATCCCTTGTGGCAAAAGGTGAATCCTGACAAACTAGGGACAGAAGCAGAGCTGGATTATCTTCAGCATGGAGATTCTTCAGGCACTATTTTTTCAATCGGAAAGGCAGATGTTTCCATCCGGCCAGGTTGGTTTTACCATGAAGAGCAGGATCCTAAGTCACTTGAGGAGTTGGTCGAAATCTATTTCCACTCAGTGGGGAGAGGAACCCCGCTCCTACTTAATATTACGCCGAATAAAGCTGGGCTATTTGATGCAAAGGATATTGAACGCCTCTATGAATTTGCGGCCTATTGCAATGAGCTCTATAAAGAAGATTTGGCTCTGGGAGCTGAGGTATCTGGTCCAGCTCTTTCCGAAGACTTTGCTTGTTACCATCTGACAGATGGTCTTGAGACCAGGTCTTGGGCAAGTGATGTAGGCTTGCCTATCCAGTTAGAACTCGACTTAGGATTTCCTAAAACTTTTGATGTAATTGAGTTAAGAGAAGATTTGAAGCTAGGGCAACGAATCGCTGCTTTTAATGTGCAAGTAGAGGTGGACGGCGTCTGGCAAGAATTTGGTACAGGCTTTACAGTTGGTCATAATCGCCTCCTGCGAGGTCCGCTAGTAGAGGCACAGAAGGTGCGCGTGATGATTACAGAGTCACAGGATTTACCTGTATTGACCAAGATTTCACTCTATAAAACTCCTAGCTTATCAAAAACAGAAGTTGTTCAGGGGCTAGCATTTGCAGAAAAAAGTCTAGCTGTAGCAAAGGGAGAGACTCTTCATTTTAGGATTGAACGTAGCGAAAGTAGCTTCTCTTTAGAGGCTAAGATTTCGATTCAACTGGGGACTGGTGTCCATGGTGTCGCCTATTAGGACGAGATTCAAGTCCTTCAATTCCAAGCAGGGGAAAGCAAAAAGATTTGTGCCTACCAACCCTGTATTTTGCTGCTGATAAGATCTTGGATTTCTATCTGAATCTGACTATTGATGGACAACTGGTTGATCAAGCTCATATTTTAATTGAAACGAGATAAAAATCCTCACAATTCATTTCCTTTTCGAATAAACAGATAGAACCATCGAATCTAGCAAAATATATAATAAAAGAAGGAAGTGGATGATTCTCAGACATCCGGGCATCAGCCCAACTAATGATTTAGTGGCTAAGAAAATCTTTAGTAATCCAGAAATCACTTGTCAATTTATTCGCGATATGTTGGACTTACCTGCAAAAAATGTGACCATTTTGGAGGAAAGCAATATTCACGTATTATCCTCCATGCCTTATTCAGTGCAGGATTTCTATACCAGTATAGACGTCTTGGCGGAGTTGGACAATGGCACTCAAGTAATCATTGAAATTCAGGTATATCATCAGAATTTTTTCATCAATTGCCTGTGGGCTTACCTATGCAGTCAGGTCAATCAAAATCTAGAAAAAATTCGCCAACGAGAAGGTGATACACATCAAAGTTACAAACACATCGCACCAGTATATGCTATCGCAATTGTGGACAGCAATTACTTCTCAGATGACATAGCTTTTCATAGCTTTAGTATGCGTGAGGACACGACAGGTGAGGTTTTAACTATCATAAATAACGGTCAAGAAAACCATCTAGTCAAGATGGCGTTCTTGGAATTAAAAAATACAGAGAAACCAGCAAAGACAAGGCTCGCAAGCCGTGGTTGGAGTTTTTTGGGAACAAACCCTTTACTCAGCAACCCGAGCGAGCCATCAACCAAGCAGACCAACTGCTGGACTACAAGAGCTGGTCCGAGGAGGACAGGAAGATGTTTAGTGAACAACGCAGACGTGAAGAACAAGCCTTGTTAGCACAGGACTATGCCTTGGAAACAGCTAGGGCGGAGGGGCTGGAACAAGGTTTAGAGCGTGGGAAAGTTGAAGGAAGTTTGTCTATGCTACTAAATCTCGTTCGTCAACATCTCCTGACTTCGGAGATTGCGAGTGAACAATTAGGTATGAGCGTCTCTGAATTTGAGGGACTGTTGTAAATAGTCAAAAACGACATGTTATCGGCTGAGATAGCATGTTTTATTTTGGTTTAATGTTTTTCAATTTCGACAAAAACTATCAATAATTTAAGTTGAAATAAAATAGCTACTATAGAGGCAAAATCATGTTAAAAATGTAAAAAAATAAAAAATTAGAAGCGATTACAAATCAGGGAATGAATTCATATTTTTTAATTAGATAGACTTTAAATAGCTAGTTACAAAAGAAAATGTTACGATTTGTCATAATTTTATAACAATCTACTTTGCTTTTAAATAGTTTTGTGTTATCATTGTGATGTACATTAAGTACAAAAAAATGATATAAATAATATGCAAATATTATGCATATTAACATATTATAAATTATGAATAATATAAAATTTAAGGAGGTTGTGTCTCATGAAGAGTAAACAACAGGAGTATCGCACTGAAAAGTGTCTTCGTTATAGTATCCGCAAGGTCAGTTTTGGTGCAGCTAGTGTAGCAGTGGCCGCTCTATTCATGTTCCTAGGGAATGGGGCTGTATCAGCTGATGAGCTTGGGAAACAAGATGTAACAGTTATTGAAAAAAATCTTGAGCCCAAAGCTTTTCAAGATGGAGAAAAGACTGTCCAATCTGATGCTTTAGCAACAGAAGTAACCGCTAAACCAGAAGAAAATGTTGTCGCACAATCAGAGCCGGCTTCTAAATCGGCAGAATCAGCAAAACCAACTTCAACTTTGGATAAGTCACAATTGGAAAGCTATATCGCTGAAATTGAAGGGAATATTTCATCAGGTAAATACGCTAATAAAACAGAGGAAAGTATTAGTCTTTTAAATTCTGAGATAGCTTCTGCCAAGTCTGTGCTTGCTTCTGCAACCAGTCAAAATGAACTAAAAGCAGCTTACAACAAGCTTGTTACTGTAGTAAGCTCAAAATTAAAAAACAAACCAGTTGAGAAAAAAGAAACGCCAGCAGTAGATACTACAAATGCTAAAGAAACTGTAGGTAAAAAAGCAGAAAACACAGAGAAAAAATCTGATTCAAATTCAATCGAAAACACTGGATCTAACGATTCACGTAACGGTAAAGCATTAGATAAAAACAATGCATTTAGAGCGGAGACAACTGCAACTCATGGTAACTTTAATTACTCTATGGAGTATTCTAATGGAAAAGAAATTTACCTTTATAATGAAGAAGATGCAGATGTCAATATTACAGTTAGCTCAACAGCTGGAAATATTACTAAAGCAACAGTTAAAGCTGGAAGTGGTCAGTTTGTGCTAAAATCGAAAAGTGATCAAGCGATAGCTCATGCTAAAGGTCAGAACGTACCTATGCCGCAGGAAGAAGAAGTTGAAATAGATGGTTATGGTTGGAGTTATCATCAAACACTAAGTGAAACTCAAGGTCCAGTAAAAATTAAAATCACTGGTAAACCAAATGATACTTTTAAAGGACTTAAATCTTACACAAAAACTGAAGATCAACGAGCAGTATTAGGAGCAAGATATTTACAACTTGAAGATTCTACTGGTGCTAAACTGGCTGGAGGTAACAATCCATCAGCTCCTGGTTATTTCAACTTAGTTGTTAAATCACAAACATATAAATACGATATTCAACCGGTAGCAGAGAAGAATAAAGTTGCTGTTGTAGATATTAACAACTTAACTCCAACTGATATTGATAAAATTAAAGAGAAAATTAATATTCAATATTCTGATAAAGCAACGAAAGAAGATGCTCGACTTGCTTCTAAAAAAGGAGAAGTTTTACAAGATAGATCTACGGTAGTGAAAGAAGTCGCTGTTGCAAACGGAACAGTTACAGTTACCTATAATGACGATTCAGTAGATACTACTCCAGTTGCAAATGTAGCACGTACTAACCCAGCGCCAACAGTAGAACTTCCATACTCAAATGTAGACAAACGTCAAATTTATGTTTATACAGGAGAAAATACAGATTTAACATTCACAGGTAAAGACGAAACAACAGTTAAAGACTTATACTTACGTGGACCAGGTGGTGTTGGAAATGATAACGCTGCAGCGTACGGATTCACAACAGGTAAGATTGATAACGGTGCCGTTGCAAATGGAGAAGGAACAGTATCTGGCGATAAGAGAACAGCAACTATCAAGATGACAGGTGTTACAACTCTTAAAGCTCCAAACCAATGGACAAGTTTTATTGAAGCTAAAGATAATGATGATTTCAAATCAATGACAGGCGTAAACTACGATGCTTCAACTGATGATGCAGTGCGTCAACAAAAACCAGGATATGTTCAATTCATCGTTAAATCTCAAACAGATAAGTACAACATCAAGGCACCAACAGAAAAGGTTACAGTAGCAGACCCAGCAAATGTAACAGAAGATGATTTAGCTAAAATCAAAGAAAAATTACAACTTGAGTACAATAAGGATAATGACGATGCGAATATCTCAAAAGATGCTCCAGTTACAGATAAAGATGCTAAGATTAAGTCAGTAACAAAAGATGCTAAAGGAAATCTTGTAGTAACATACACAGATGGTTCAAAAGACACAAGAGCATTATCAGACTTTGTAAACAAAGCACCAACAGTAGAACTTCCATATTCAAATGCAGACAAACGTCAAATCTATGTTTACACAGGAGAAAACACAGATTTAACATTCACAGGTAAAGACGAAACAACAGTTAAAGATTTGTACTTACGTGGACCTGGTGGTATTGGAAATGATAACACTGCAGGTTATGGATTTACAACAGGTAAGATTGATAACGATGTAGTTACAAATGGCGAAGGAACAGTATCTGGTGATAAGAGAACAGCAACTATTAAGATGACAGGTGTTACAACACTTAAAGCTCCAAACAAATGGACAAGTTTTGTTGTTGCTAATGACAATGATAATGCTAAATCAATGCCATCAGATCTAAACTATGACGCTTCAACTGATGATGCAGTACGTAAACAAAAACCAGGATATGTTGAGTTTATCGTTAAAGACCAAACATCTAAATATGATATTGTTGCACCAACGGAAAAAGTTGCAGTAGCAGATCCAGCAAATGTTACAGATGCAGAGTTAGAAAAAATCAAAGAAAAATTAAAACTTGAATACAATAAGGATAATGATGATGCGAACCTAGCAGATAAAAAAGGTAAAAAAGTAGAGGATAAAGGCACTAAAATCAAGTCAGTAACTAAAGATGGTCAAGGAAATCTTGTTGTAACTTATAAAGATGGATCTGTAGATAAAAAACCACTTTCTGAGTTTGTTAACCTTAACAAACAACCAGCCCTTGATGCGGTTAATAAAGCAGCAGAAAACAAGATTGCTGAAATCAATAAAACTCCAAATGCTACTGATGAAGAAAAAGCAGCAGCAATCGCTAAAGTAAATGCAGATAAAGAAAAAGCTCTTAATACAATTAATGATGCTAATGTAACGACAAAAGCAGAATTAGATAAAGCGAAAGAAGCAGGGACAACTGCAATCGCAGCGGATAACCCAGTAGTAGCGAAAAAAGATGCAGCAAAAGCAGATGTAGAAGTAGCGCGTAAAGCAAAAGCAGATGCTATTAATGCAGACAAAAACTTAAGTCAAGCAGAAAAAGATACAGCTATCGCTAAAATCAATAAAGCGGCTAAAGATGCAACAAAAGCAATCGATGCGGCAACGACAGATGCAGCTGTAGATACAGCGAAAAATGCTGGAACTACAGAATTTGGTAAAGTTAACCCGGTAGCAAAAGAAGCTGCAAAACAAGCTGTAGCAGACGAGTTAACTAAGAAAGAAGCAGAAATCGACGCTCGTGATGACTTAACACAAGAAGAAAAAGACGCAGCTAAGAAAGAAGCACAAGCTAAAGCCAAAGAAGCAACTGATGCAATCAATGCTCAACCTGATACAGTAGATACGCCAGAAAAAGCAACAGCAGCGCAACAAGTTGTAGACACAGCTAAAGATAAAGGAGTATCAGAAGTTAAGGCGATTAACCCAGAAGCAAAAGCCAAACCAGCAGCTAAGAAAGCAATTGATGAAGCATTAAAAGCGAAAGAAGCGGAAATAGATGCACGAACTGATTTAACAGACGAAGAAAAAACTGCAGCAAAAGAAGAAGCAAAAGCAGCAGCTGACAAAGCGAAAGAAAATGTAGATAAAGCAACAACAGATGCGGCTGTAAAAGAAGCAGAAAAAGCAGGAACATCAGAAGTTAAAGCAATTAATCCAGAAGCGAAAGCCAAACCAGCGGCTAAAAAAGCAATTGATGAGAAACTGGCAGAACAATTAAAAGCTATTGAAAATACACCTGATGCTACTGATGAGGAAAAAGCAGCAGCAATTCAAAAAGCTCAGGATGCAGCAGAACAAGCAAAACAAGCAATAGATGATACTAAAACAGATGCAGAGGTAAATACTGCAAAAGAAACGGGTGTAGCAGAAGTTGAAAAAGCTCTTCCAGTAGTTGAAGATAAACCAAATGCTCGTAAAGCAATTGATGAAGAAGCAAAAGCTAAAAGAGCAGAAATCGATGCTCGTAATGATTTATCTCCTAAAGCTAAAGAAGCATTAAAAGCTAAAGTAGATAAAGTTGCGAATAAAGCTAAAGCAGCAATCGATGCAGTAAGTAGTGAAGCTGATGTTAATGTAATAGAAGAAGCAGATAAGGAAGCTATTAAAGCAATTGGAGATATCAATAGACCAATTGACAAAGTTCTTGTAAAAGACCCAAGTGCATTAACAGATGAAGAAAAAGCTAAAATCTTAGAAGAAGTTAAAAAAGTTAATCCTACAGCCAAAGAAGTTAAATATAACGAAAATGGTAAAATCGAGGTAACTACTGAAAATGGTGATAAAGGAACGATTAATCCAGCTAAATTAGTTAAAACTGAAGAAGACTTAGATAACGGTAAAGGTGGAAACGACATTAATAAACCACTTGATAAAGTTATCGTAAAAGATCCAGCTAACCTAACAGATGAAGAAAAAGCTAAGATTATTGCAGAAGTTGAAGAGGTTAATCCAGATGCTATTGTAACGATAGATGAAAATGGAACTGTTTCTGTGTCTACTCCAGATGGAAAAACTTCGGCAATTCCAGCATCAGATTTGGTAAGAACTAAAGAAGATACAGAAAAAGCAGGAGCGGGGAATAGTAGTATCGTGAAACCGGCAGATAAGATAGTCGGTGAAGCTAATGACTCAGAAGATCAAGCTAAAGCAGAAGAGAAATTAAGAGAACTAAATCCAGATACTAAATCTGTCAAATTCGATGGGAATGGTAATGCTACAGTTACACTAAAAGACGGCACTACAGCAACAATTCCATCGGAAGACTTGTTCAAATCAGAAACTGATGAGACTAAACCAAAAGCAGGAAACGACATCGTAAAACCAGCGGACAAAACATTAGTGAAAGATCCAGCTAAGTTAACAGACGAAGAAAAAGCAGTAATCGCAGCGAAAGTAAAAGAAGTAAATCCAGGTGCAACTGTAGTAATTGATGATAAAGGAAATGCAACAGTAACAACACCAGAAGGAAAAACAGCGGTAATTCCAGCGACAGATTTGACTAAGTCAGCAACAGACGCAACGAAACCAAACGCAGGCAACGATATCGTAAAACCAGCAGACAAGACAGTTGTAGCGAACCCAGAACAATTAACTGATGCTGAGAAGAAAGCAATCGAAGATAAGGTCAAAGCTGTCAATCCAGGAGCAACTGTAGCAGTAGACGACAAAGGAAACGCAACAGTCACAACACCAGAAGGTAAGACAGCCGTTATCCCAGCAGCGGACTTGACTAAGTCAGCAGCAGACGCAGCGAAACCAAACGCAGGCAACGACATCGTAAAACCAGCAGACAAAACGGTTGTAGCAAATCCAGATGCTCTAACTCCAGAAGAGAAGAAAGCAATCGAAGATAAAGTTAAAGCCGTAAATCCAGAAGCTACAGTAGTAGTTGACGACAAAGGGAACGCGACAGTCACAACACCAGAAGGAAAAACAGCGGTAATCCCAGCAGCAGACTTGACTAAGTCAGCAGCAGACGCAACGAAACCAAACGCAGGCAACGACATCGTAAAACCAGCAGATAAAACTGTAGTAGCGAATCCAGATAAGTTGACAGATGCTGAGAAGAAAGCGATTGAAGATAAGGTCAAATCCGTCAATCCAGGATCAACTGTAGTAGTAGACGATAAAGGAAACGCGACAGTAACGACACCAGAAGGAAAAACAGCGGTAATTCCAGCGACAGACTTGATTAAGTCAGCAGCAGACGCAACGAAACCAAACGCAGGCAACGACATCGTAAAACCAGCAGACAAGACAGTT
>AQTU01000016.1:0-53006 GCA_000385835.1 Streptococcus mitis 13/39
GTCTCAGTTGACTTCTTCTGCTCATCTGTCGTTTTAGACGTATGGTTGTATGCCTTACGGTTGACGTTGAAATTAAAATACCAAGAAGTCTTGTCCTGCAAACTATAGACGATATTATCCTTATATTTTTCCTTGATCTTAGCAAAGTTAGAACTATTTGGATAAACTCCAGCGATAGAATAAGCTCCACTTTCAAAGTTACGGATGGTCAATTCTTGGTCTGAACCATCAAAGTAAGCCAATTTTACGTGTTCAATCGATACTTTGTCATGATCATAGTAATGCGGATTCTTCACATACTCGATCGATGATTTTGATGTGAAATCTTTTAACAAATAAGGTCCGCTGTAGAGAATGCTATCTGGAGATAGGGTCCCAAAATCTTTCCCTTTTGAGTTTAGAAACTCTTCATTCACTGGGAAAAGAATACTATTGGTTGTTTTTGAATTCCAGTACGGTTCTGGTCGTGCCAAAGTATACTCAACAGTCTGGTCGTCAATGGCCTTCACCCCAACCTTAGAAAAGTCAGAATCCACTCCTGTAATATAATCATTCAAACCCTTGATCGAGTTTTGAATCAAGTCAATGGCCTGTGATTTATTGTCTACTGCGTACTTGATCCCTGTCACAAAATCTTGTGCCTTGACTGGGGCGTACTCTTCACCATCAGCCGTAAACCATTTGGCATCTTTTCTCAATTTGTAGGTATAAGTTAGACCGTCGCTTGAAACAGACCAGTCTTCTGCCAAAGATGGAACTAGGTTTCCATGATTGTCATTTTCAAGCAAACCATCAACTAGGTTGGTAATGATGGCTGTATTATCAGCGTAGTAGTCTAACAAGTAGTTAAATGTAGTTGGATTTCCACTAAAGGTTGATGAGTAAGTTTTTGTATCTGAACCAGATTGTCCGCAAGCAGCTAAAAGCAAAGCAGCCGCAAAAGTCAGGCCTGCACTAAGGATACGCTTTTTTGTAGTCATCTTCTTTCTCCTTTATGTTAGTTTTTGTAACATAGATTTATTTTACCAAAATAGTGGGAATTTGTAAAGTTAATTGAATTTCTAGAATGAAATTTTATAAATCTTAGTCATAAAAAAACAAAGGATTTCTGTCTTTCATACAGTCCTCCCTTGTTTTTATACGATTTCGTTTTTAGATTTTTCTGTAAAAAATGTTTATAGTAATTCCACACAGAAAGCATCCCATGGAGCCAAGATTTGTTTTTCAAAAACTTCTTGAGCCACGGTGTTTTCAATTAATACCGATTTGACGCTTCCTTCTACGTTCAAGTCTTGTTCTTCATTGGACAAGTTAGCCACAACTAGGAAACGATGGCCCCCATCTTTACGGATATAGGCAAATACCTTTTCAGCCGTATCAAGCAATTCAAAATCAGCTCGAATCAGCCAGCTATTCTCCTTACGGATTTGAACCAGTTTCTGATAGGTATAGAAAATAGAATCTGGATTTGCCAGCGCTTCTTGAACGTTGATTGCTTGATAGTTTGGATTCACTGCCAACCAAGGTTGACCTGTTGAGAAACCAGCATTTTTGCTCTCGTCCCATTGCATAGGGGTACGGGCATTGTCACGACCAATGACACGGATACTGTCCATGATTTCTTCCATCGGAACACCTTTTTCAAGAGCTTCACGCGCATAGTTGAGGGATTCAATATCTTCTACTTGGTCCAGTGTTTCAAACGGATAGTTGGTCATCCCAATCTCCTCACCTTGGTAGATATAAGGAGTTCCTCTCATGAGATGAAGCAAGATAGCAAAGGCTTTGGCAGATTTTTCGCGGTATTCTTGGTCATTTCCCCAGATTGAGACGATACGAGGGAGGTCATGATTGTTCCAAAAGAGCGAATTCCAACCGTCCTCAACTCCTAACTCTGTCTGCCATTTGTTGAAAATCTCTTTCAACTTAGCTATATTCAGCTCTTTTTGATAATGCCATTTAGGTTGCCCTTCCTGATACTGAAGACAGATATGTTCAAACTGGAAGACCATAGACAATTCTTGCCCCTTTGGATCCGAGTAGGGCTTGGCAATCTCTGGCGTTGCTCCCCATGTTTCCCCTACTGTCAAGAGATCCTGATCTCCAAAGGTCGCCTGATTCATCTCCTTGAGATAAGGGTGGAGCATAGGACCATTATTGACTACTTTCTCGCCAGGAATTTTCCCAATCATGTCAATGACATCCATGCGGAAACCACCAATGCCTTTATCAATCCAGAAGTTCATCATCTCATAGATTTTCTGACGAAGTTTTTCATTTTCCCAGTTGAGATCAGGCTGTTTCTTACTGAAAAAGTGGAGATAATATTGACCCGACTTTTCATCACATTCCCAAGCAGACCCACTAAAGATAGAATCTAAATCGTTAGGCTCATCCCGCCAGATATAGTAGTCTCGCTCAGGGCTATCAGGATTTTCACAGGCCTCGACAAACCAAGCATGTTCATCTGAGGTATGATTGACCACCAAGTCCATGATGATACGAATATCACGTTTCTTAGCTTCCGCGATCAGTTGGTCCATGTCCTCCATAGTTCCGAAAATAGCTGCAATCGCTTGATAATCAGCAATATCATAGCCATTATCATCCATAGGACTGTCATAAACAGGAGAAAGCCAAATCGCTGTAATTCCTAACTTGGCTAGATAGTCTAACTTACTGGTAATTCCTGGCAAATCGCCAATTCCATCTCCGTTGCTATCCATAAAGCTCTTAGGATAAACTTGATAGACTACGGCATTGTGCCACCACTTTTCTTGCATCTTCTTACCTCATTATTTTAATAATCTATAGTCTATGATAGCGCTTTTCAGATTTTTATGCAAGCGTTTGCCTAATCTTTTTGATTCCTTTTTTAACTCCATAGTTTCCTAACTTCCAATTTTTTATTATAATAGAGGTCAGAGGTAAAAAAATGAAAAAACAAGCTTTTAGTTCTGAACAATATTTGAATCTACAGCGCGACCACATTTTGGAGCGCATTAACCAATTTGACGGCAAGCTCTACTTGGAGTTTGGTGGCAAAATGTTAGAAGATTTCCACGCTGCTCGCGTGCTTCCTGGTTATGAGCCTGACAACAAAATCAAGCTCTTGCAAGAATTGAAAGAGCAAGTCGAGGTTGTCATTGCCATTAACGCTAGCAACATCGAGCATTCTAAAGCACGTGGCGACTTGGGCATTTCTTATGACCAAGAAGTTCTTCGTTTGATTGATAAATTCAATGAATTAGGGATTTTTGTCGGCTCCGTTGTCATTACACAATACGCTGGCCAACCAGCTGCAGATTCCTTCCGCAACCAACTTGAGAAAAACGGAATTGACTCTTATCTTCATTATCCAATCAAAGGATATCCGACAGATATGGATCACATTATTTCTCCAGAAGGTATGGGAAAAAATGACTACATCAAAACCAGTCGCAACTTGATCGTCGTAACCGCTCCTGGACCTGGTTCTGGAAAATTAGCAACCTGTATGTCAAATATGTACCACGATCAAATCAATGGTATCAAGTCTGGTTACGCTAAATTTGAAACCTTCCCAGTTTGGAATCTTCCCCTTCATCACCCAGTCAACTTGGCTTACGAGGCTGCCACAGCAGACCTTGATGATGTCAACATGATTGACCCCTTCCATCTCCAAACCTACGGAGAAACCACTGTCAACTACAACCGTGATATCGAAATCTTCCCAGTGCTCAAGCGCATGTTAGAACGTATCCTCGGTAAATCTCCATACGCTTCACCGACAGACATGGGTGTCAACATGGTTGGTTTCGCTATTACTGATGACGATGCTGCTGTCGAAGCTTCTAAACAAGAAATCATCCGCCGTTACTATCAAACTGTTCTTGATTTCAAAGCCGAAAAAGTTGGCGAAGCAGCTGTCAAGAAAATCGAGTTGCTTATGAACGACCTCGGCATCACACCAGCAGACCGTAAGGTTGCGGTTGCTGCACGCCAAAAAGCTGAAGAAACTGGCGGACCAGCCCTAGCCCTTGAATTGCCAACTGGGGAAATTGTCACTGGTAAGAACTCAGAACTCTTTGGTCCTACAGCCGCTGCCTTGATCAACGCCATCAAGAAATCAGCTGACATCGCTAAAGAAGTAAAACTAATCGAACCTGAAGTTGTTAAGCCAATCCAAGGTCTTAAAATCGATCATCTGGGTAGCCGCAATCCACGCCTTCATTCAAATGAAATCCTGATTGCACTTGCTATCACAGCTACAGAAAATCCTGATGCTGCTCGTGCTATGGAAGAACTTGGCAACCTCAAAGGAAGCGAAGCCCACTCAACCATCATCTTAACCGATGAAGACAAGAATGTCCTTCGTAAACTAGGTATCAACGTAACCTTTGACCCTTACTACCAATACGACCGTTTATATCGTAAATAAAGATTTCAACCTCTCCACTCTCGGAGAGGTTTTCTCTCTGTCTCAAGAGCCGGCTTTATGTTATAATGAAATTAGAAAACTGAAAGGATTTACCATGTCAAAAGAAGTTATTGTTGAAAGTTTTGAACTAGATCATACGATTGTAAAAGCTCCTTATGTCCGATTGATTGGAGAAGAGACTGGACCGAAAGGAGATATCATTTCTAATTTTGATATCCGTTTGGTTCAACCAAATGAGGACTCTATCCCTACTGCTGGACTTCATACTATTGAGCACCTATTGGCTAAGCTAATCCGTACTCGCATCGACGGTATGATCGACTGTTCACCATTTGGTTGCCGCACAGGCTTCCACATGATTATGTGGGGGCGACACACCAGTGCTGAAATCGCATCTGTTATCAAGGATTCGCTTAAGGAAATCGCTGAAACTACTACTTGGGAAGATGTTCCTGGAACAACCATCGAATCTTGCGGTAACTACAAGGATCACAGCCTCTTTTCTGCTAAAGAATGGGCTAAACTCATTCTAGAACAAGGGATTTCAGATGATGCATTTGAGCGTCATGTGATTTAAACACAAAAAAGGAACCAGTTTTTCAGCTGGCTCCTTCTTTTTTATCCTCAAAATTTTGTCTTAGGCTTTTTCACGAATAACCAAACCGCCATCTTCCATATCTGCTTCTAGGTGTTTGGCATCTAGGTGATCCAAATGGAAGTCTGTCACCTTATCACGAATTTCTTGTTCAACCACGCGACGGAGCGGACGAACACCCATGACTTCGTCATAACCTTCTTCTGTGATATAGTCCTTAGCTGCTTGACTGACTACCAAATCAATGTCTTTCTTAGCCAAGGTTTGGTTAACTTCAGCTAACATCAAGTCCACAATCTTAGAAAGGTCTTCCTTGGTCAAGTGCGAGAACTCGATAACTGCATTAAAGCGGTTAAGGAATTCTGGGCGGAAGAATGGTTTCAAACGATCCATCAATTCTGGTTTGTCCGCATCTTCTGTCAAGTTGCTTCATAGCCAAAACCAGCATTTGATGTTGCGATAATGATTGTGTTTTTAAAGTTAACGGTATTTCCTTGACCATCAGTCAAACGACCATCATCCAAGACTTGGAGGAGAAGGGTAATGACTTGAGGATCAGCCTTTTCAATTTCATCCAAGAGAATGATAGAGTATGGATTGCGACGAACACGTTCTGTTAAGGTATTGCTATTGTCATCATAACCCACATATCCTGCTGTTGTACCAATTAGCTTAGAAACGGCTGTGCGGTCACTGTATTCAGACATATCCAAACGAATGATCGCATCCTTGGTTCCAAACATATCTAGCGCCAATTGCTTAGCAAGCTCTGTCTTACCAACGCCAGTTGGTCCTACAAAGAGGAAGCTTCCGATTGGGCGATTGCCTTCATCAAAACCAGCACGGTTACGACGGATAGCACGAGCTACTGCTTCTACCGCCTTATCTTGACCGATTACCTTATCTTGCAAGCGATGAGCCATATCTTTCAAACGTTCGATATCTGACGCTCCCATTTGTGATACTGGGATACCCGTCATTCGTTCTACAGATTCAGCCACATCGTTGACACTTGCAGTCACTTTCATATCTTCTGTATGGTTTTCGATTTTCTTTTCCAATTCTGCAATGCGTGTTTTATAGTTTAGAGCTGCTTCAAAATCTTCTGCCTCAACTGCTTTTTCTTGCTTGTCTTTTTCTGCCTCAATTTCACGTTCAACAGCATGAACATCTGTTACTGGATGCTGAGACTGCCAAGTGAGCCGCCGTAACATCGACAAGGTCGATAGCCTTATCTGGCAAGCTACGTTGAGGAATGTATTGGACTGAATAATCTACCGCTGCTTTCAAGACTTCGTCTGGCAAGATGACATTGTGATGTTGTTGATAGAAATCACGAATTCCTTGAAGGATTTTATATGTATCCTCTGCTGAAGGAGCATTGACTTTGACTTCATTGAAACGACGAGCAAGAGCCGCATTCTTCAAGATGGTGTTACGGTATTCGTCTTGAGTCGTTGCCCCAATAACGGTCAATTCCCCACGAGATAGGGCTGGCTTAAGAATATCCGCAAGTCCCTTAGAACCACTGTCACCTCCAGTAGATCCAGCACCAAGTATTTGGTGAATTTCATCAAAGAAGAGAATGATATTTCCCGCTTCTTTCACTTCATTGACTAAGTTTTGAACGTTTTCTTCAAAACTACCGCGGTATTGAGTACCAGCTTCAAGTCCAGAAATATCAATGGAAATAATTTCCTTATTCTTAATAGCAGCTGGAACATCACCATTCACAATAGCTTGTGCTAAGCCTTCGACAACTGCTGTCTTACCAACACCTGCGTCTCCGACTAAAACAGGATTGTTCTTGGTACGGCGTGAAAGGATTTCAGATGTTTCTTGAATTTCCTTGTTTCGTCCGATAACAGGATCCAGCTTACCCTCACGTGCTTCTGCTGTCAAGTTTCGACCCAGTTTAGCAAGGACACCATCTTGTTTCATACCTGAAGCCTGTTGTTTCATTTGTCCATCAGTTTCTGCATTTCCTGGTAATTGACCAGTTGCACGATAATGAGCAAATTCCTCAGGTGTCACTTCACGTCCATTAATCAAATAGCGACGATTTTCAGAACTATATCCTCGCATACCACCCATCAATTGGTTAAATAAATCATCCATGTTGTTAAAATTATTAAAGTTGTTATTCATATTCTTTACCTCATTTTGTTATTTATTATTACTGATATTGACTATCTTTGACCTTTGTTTTAAAAAATTTAGACTAGCTAAACTGCTACTCTACGTACTATTTCTGGTTTTTCTTTTTCAAGCAGGAGTAGACTATCTTTACTTCTAAAGATTTCTAGATTAAACATAGACCCCACCTCTTTCTATTTTACTTTAAATAAATGTTCTAGTAAGGCTTTCATTTACCTTACGTTCATAATATACTACATTAGTCAGAAAAGGTCAAGAGATTTGACTTTAATTGACTAATAAATTTTACAAAAAGAAGAACTAGCTTTTAACTAGTCCTTCTTTGTATTATTTTATATAATCTTAGCTCAACGCATCCAAGGCATCATCCATTGAAAGAACTTCGTGGAAGACACGTTGTGTCAATTCAGTTTTTTGTTCTGGAGTGAGGTATTTAGTGTTTACACAGTATCCAGAGATACGTACGATAACGTCTTCACCTGACATGATCTTTTCGTAAACATCGTTCAAGTCCATAACGTTCAAGTTAACGTGTTGTCCACCGTTTTCAAAGTAACCATCAAGGATTGTTACCAAGTTATCAACTTGTTCGTCACGAGTCTTACCAAGAGCACGAGGTGATACTTGTGTAGTCAATGAGATACCATCAGCTGCATAACTAAAGTCAAGGCTAGAAAGTGAGTTCAAGTTTTGCAACCATCCACCTTTAGCTTTATTAGATGGGTTAGCACCTGGTGAGAAGAATTCAAGTTTAGACAAGTTTACAGAACCATCTTCGTTGAGGTATACACCTTTGTGGACTGGTGAGTTACCAGTTTGTTTAGAGTAAGCAACGTTAGATGTGATTGTCAAAAGTGATACTGTAGCTTCAGCGTCTTTGTAAAGTTTGTGGCTACGTAGACGAGTTGTGTAAGCTTCGATCAACCATTCTGCCAATTCGTTTGAACGTGGGTCATCTTCACCCCAACGTGGGTATTCACCGATTGTTTCGTAATCGTAGATGTAGCCATTTTCGTCACGGATTGGTTTAACTGTAGCGTATTTGATAGCTGACAATGTGTCAACAGTGTTGGCAAATCCACAGATACCGAATCCCATGTTAGCACGTTGTTTAGTTGGCAAGAAGGCCATTTGAACAGCTTCGTAGTTGTACTTATCAGTCATGTAGTGGATGATGTTCAAAGCATCTACGTAAGTGTCAGTCAACCAGTCAAGAGATTTTTCAAAGTTAGCTTTAACTGATTCGAATTCGAGAACTTCGTCACGGATTGGTTCGATGTCAAATACTTTGTAGTCTTTGTGAACATCGTCGTAACCACCGTTCAAACCAGTAAGAAGGGCTTTCAATACGTTTACACGAGCACCGAAGTACTGGATGTTGTGGCGTTGTTCTTCATTTTCTGGGTCAAGTGGAGACACACAGCATGAGATACAGCTCATTTCACCATATCCGTCTTTAGCCATTGTTGTTACACCTTCATATTGGATAGAAGAGTGTTTGTGGCTCATATGCATACAGTAGCGACGGAAGTTGTATGGCAATTTATCAGTCCAAAGAACTGTCAAGTTTGGTTCTGGAGAGTTACCGATGTTGTCAAGTGTGTTCAAGAAACGGTAGTCCATCTTAGTAACACGGTGACGACCGTCGTTACCCATACCTGCCATAGAAGTTGTGATGAAAGTTGGGTCACCTGAGTACAATTGGTCGTAAGCTTTTGTACGAGCAAATTTAACTGTACGAAGTTTCATAACGAAATCATCAACGAATTCTTGGATTTCTGATTCAGTAAATGTACCACGAGCAAGGTCACGTTCTGCAAAGATGTCCAATACGATTGGTACACGTCCTAGAGATGTAGCAGCACCGTTGATAACACGGCAGACAGACATAAAGGCGATGTTAACCCATTGGATTGCTTCTTTAACGTTCATCGCTGGTTTGCGAACATCAACTCCGTAAAGGTCACCCAAGCGAACAACTTGTTGCAATGCTTGGTATTGAAGGTTGATTTCTTCACGAAGACGGATTGTTTCTTCATCGATTTCTTCGATTGCATTCCAGTCGTTTACTTTTTCTTGCATCAAGTAGTCTGCACCGTAAAGAGCAAGACGTGCGTAAACACCGATAATACGTCCGCGTGAGTATGCATCTGGAAGACCAGTTACAGTGTGAGCGTGACGAGCGCGACGAATGTTTGAAGTGTAAGCACGGAAGATACCGTCGTTAACTGTTGTTACATATTTAGTAAAGATTTCGTGAACAGCTGGATCTGGTTCGTATCCATTTTCTTTCAAAGTAGTTTCAGCCATACGGATACCACCTTTTGGCATGAAGTTCAATTTGAAGAGTTCATCGTTTTGGATACCGAAGATAACTTCGTTTTCTTTATCGATAAATCCTGCTGGGATATCAGCGATAGATGTTGGACGAGTGTCCATTGGGAAACGAGTTTCTTCGTAGTGTGCCTTAGTTTCTTCTACAATTTTTTTGATGTGAAGTGAACGTTCTGTTGGTCCTGCAAGGAAGCTTTCGTCTCCATCGTAAGGTGTGTAGTTAGCTTGTACGAAGCGTGATACACTTGCTTTTTCTTTCCAATCTACGCCTTTGAAGCCTTCCCAAGCTTTGTCAAAAATATCTTGTGCTTCAACAACTGTCTTAACAACCATGTTAATGTCCTCTTTTTTCTTTCTAGTAACAGTCATCTGTTACATTCATGAGACAAGTATACCACACAGTAACCGATTTCAACAAGTGGAAAAGGCCTATTTTTACACTTTCTTTTCTAAAACAGTCTATATTTCTCCCTAAACTGTATTATATTTTTGAAAAAATATACCCTTTTTTCCTTTTTTCAGAAAAAAGGGTATAATAAAAGAAAATAAGCTGTAAAAAAGGTGCTAGGTATGTTGATTTTCCCCTTATTAAATGATTTGTCAAGAAAAATCATCCATATTGACATGGATGCTTTTTTTGCTGCGGTGGAAATCAGGGATAATCCTAAACTCAGAGGAAAACCTGTCATTATCGGAAGCGACCCTAGGCAAACAGGTGGACGGGGAGTCGTTTCGACCTGTAGCTATGAGGCACGAGCTTTTGGTGTCCATTCTGCCATGAGTTCCAAGGAAGCTTATGAACGTTGTCCTCAGGCCGTCTTTATCTCTGGAAATTACGAGAAATACAAGTCTGTGGGATTCCAGATTCGTGCTATTTTTAAGCGCTACACAGATTTGATTGAGCCTATGAGTATTGACGAAGCCTATTTGGATGTAACAGAAAATAAACTGGGGATTAAGTCAGCAGTCAAAATCGCTCGCCTCATTCAAGAGGATATATGGCAAGAACTTCATTTAACTGCTTCTGCCGGTGTTTCCTACAACAAATTCTTAGCTAAAATGGCCAGTGATTATCAAAAACCTCATGGTTTGACAGTGATTCTACCTGACCAAGCTGAGGATTTCCTCAAACAAATGGATATTTCCAAGTTTCATGGAGTAGGAAAAAAGACAGTGGAACGACTTCATCAAATGGGTGTTTTTACTGGAACTGATCTACTTGAAGTTCCTGAAGTGGCCTTAATAGACCGTTTTGGCAGACTGGGCTATGACCTTTATCGAAAGGCTCGTGGCATCCACAATTCCCCAGTCAAATCCAATCGTATCCGTAAATCAATCGGGAAGGAGAAAACCTATGGAAAGATTCTCCGTGCCGAGGAAGACATCAAAAAAGAGCTGACTCTCCTATCAGAAAGAGTCGCGCTCAATCTAATTCAGCAAGAAAAAGCTGGAAAAATTGTCATTTTGAAAATCCGCTACGAGGACTTTTCAACTCTTACTAAACGAAAAAGTCTGACTCAAAGAGCACAGGATGCTAGTCAGATAAGCCAAATAGCCCTGCAACTCTATGAAGAATTAAGCGAGAAAGAAAGAGGTGTCCGCCTGTTGGGGATTACCGTGACTGGATTTTAAAACCTTGAAGAGCTGACTCTTCAAGGCTTTTCTTATACAAATAAACGAACAAAGCTATAAAGTAGCAAGATACTACCAAGCACGATACGGTATTTACCAAAAAGGGTAAAGTCGTGTTTTTTCACATAGCTGGTCAAGAAACGAATAGCGACCATGCTGACTGCGAAAGCGACTCCCATGGCAACCAAGAGCAAGAACAATTGACCGAAGTCCAATAGTTGTCCTGCTTTTACAAATTTAAAAATCTTTAAGGCGCTAGCTCCAAACATAACTGGAATTCCAAGATAAAAGGTAAATTCTGTCACAACAGAACGACTGGTTCCATTTAACAAACCACCGACAATCGTTGCCCCAGAACGACTGGTTCCTGGTAAAAGGGCAAGAACTTGGAAGAGTCCGATATAGAAAGCTGTCGTATAAGGAAGTTTGTCCAACTCTGTTACACTTGGCTCTATTGCACGCGCTTTATTGCGCTTTTCCAAATAGATAAAGGCAATCCCGTAGATAATCAACATGAGAGCAACAGAAACCATATTATGGAAGTGGGTATCAAACCAATCATCAAATTTAAAGACGGCAAGTAAAGGCAAAGTGGCAACCAAGACCTTCAACCACAGTCTCCAAGTCTTACGAACTTCCTGCTTGTCCTTAGTCGGTTTGAAAGGATTGAGCTTGTTAAAGTAAATCACCATAACCGCTAAAATCGCACCCAGCTGAATCACGACATTAAACATAGACATAAAGGCTTCATTCTGATTTTGGTATTGGATAAACTCCTCTGCTAAAATCAAGTGACCTGTACTTGAAATAGGCAGCCATTCCGTAATTCCTTCAACAATACCAAAGAAGATAGATTTTAAAATTTCAATAAGATACATAGATTACTCCTTTTTCTATCTTCCATTATAGCATATTTTAGCTCTCTTTAAAAGGCACCGATACTGCCACCACCTCCGCCTCCAGAGAAGCCACCGCCAGAACTTCCACTTCCAGAAGATACGGAGTAGGTACTTGCTGTATTTGCGACACTAGCATAATGGCTCATTTGCGCGCTTGAATGATAAAACATACTGTGCCAGCCATAAGCTACATAGAGGTTGATATCTGGATTTTCTACTTGTATCTGATGAACCTTCATCAAATGACTAACCTTGTCCGCATAGCCAAATAAGGTCGCATAAACTAAGAGGCGATTCCAGACCACAATACTTTCCAGTTCAGCCTGATTCAATCGTGCAATCTCACGCAACATATTTTCAAAACTGGTCCAGAGATAGTAGACTTCTGCTCCTGCTTCATTTAGGACACCATCACGATTATCTAGTCGAAGCTTCCAATAATAGAAAACAGCCAAAACTAAACCTAGAAAACCAAGTATTGGCAAGGGGATGTAAAGATATCCATAAACGTCCAAACTGTACAAGAACAAACCAAATCCGATAAATAGGGGCAAGATAGTGGAAATCCCCATCCCCACTTGTAAAATCTTTTCTCCACCAGTCAAGGGACGATAATAATCTGGAAGCCCCCAGAAGGCAACTCGATTTCTCACTCCTTCTTGCATCTGGTTCAATACTTCTTCAAAAGAAGATTTGAGTTGAAGCCCTCTTGCTTGAATCCGTTTTTCATCAGAGACTTTTGCTCTACGATAAAGACTATCAGATACCTTGTAATTCGCAAACAAATTGGAAAGAGTTTCTTCTTTTTTTCCTGAAAAAGCCAGATTTAGACAGTCTTTCTCAAAGCTTGACAAACCATCTTCTTTTACTAGCCTCAAACCAACTGCATCTCCTTCTGAAATGATAGAGACATTTCCACGGTCTATCACATCTAGCAATGTAGCTTGAATAAGTTGATCAAAGGTAAATTTTCCAGCTCCCTTGACCAAGGGACTCACTTCCTCCAAGGAGGTAGAGTAGACAGCCTCTGATAAAACCATAGGCTCTAATTCCATTGGTGGTTCATAGATACGATGATTTTTGGCATATTTGACCGAAGGAGTGGTCTTTCTTCTATAAATAAGATAGGAGCAGACACTTAATAACAAGGAGATAGAAAGTATCAAAGGGAAGACCCAGGTAACGAGTTGTTTACTTTGCTCTTTTTCTTTAAAAATCGAGTCTTCTATCTTATTAAATTCTTCTAAACGATTTCCTTTCAATCCCTGATCCCTAGCGCTAGCAAAATCAGTTCGAGGCCAGTAGGCATGCAATTCAACTCCACGCTTAGCCGGAAGATTGTCTAAACGGATAGTATAATCAAGGTTACTCTTTTCAATCGTTCCCTCTCTAAAAAGTTTCCCTGTATGGAAAAAGAGTTTTTCAGCCCCCTTGTCTCCCCTTACATGAAATTCAAACTTTCCAATAGCCCCTGAACTATCTGTCAGAGGTTGCCAATTTAATTCAGCAATATCATCATATAGGAAAAGCAAATTCTTTAAATTCCAGACGAGGTCAACTTCAACTGTGTCGCCTTCTTGACCTGGATTATAAACTTTAACAGTATAACCATCTGCTCCTTCTATCACTTCGCTAGTAACATCTGTCAGTTCAGCACCGTTTTTCGCGGCCTGAACCTTTGGATGAGGATCAATGTCAAATCCGCTAGGCATCTTGCCAGCACGTCCAAGTCCCACAATTTGACCCTTAAAGTCCTCCTCAAACTGGTAAACTATCTTCTGTCTAAATTCTGCCGTATTGTCTGCATGAATATACAAATCCCCTTGGTAAGAGTTTATCTTGAAATCAATGGCAAAAACAGAGAGTGGAAGAAGGCAAAACAAGCCTAAGACCAGTAAGAAAAAAGTTTTTTTCATCAACTAAGCCCCCTTTTTATCTTTGCTATTATTATATCATTTTTTCTCAAGTAAGGGCTTACCTATATTGAAAAATAGAGTTTTTTTCGATAAAATAGGAGACAGTTATTTTTTAATAGATTAGAAATAGGAGAAATCATGAGAAAAATATACTTATCTATTTTCACAAGTCTCTTGCTGATGCTGGGACTTGTCAATGTTGCCCAAGCCGATGAATATTTACGCATCGGGATGGAAGCGGCATATGCCCCCTTTAACTGGACTCAGGACGATGATAGCAATGGGGCTGTCAAAATCGATGGGACTAACCAGTATGCTAACGGATACGATGTTCAAATCGCCAAAAAAATCGCTAAGGACTTAGGTAAAGAACCTTTGGTTGTTAAAACAAAGTGGGAAGGCCTAGTTCCTGCCCTTACTTCTGGTAAGATTGACATGATTATCGCAGGTATGAGTCCTACTGCCGAGCGTAAACAAGAAATTGCCTTTTCAAGCAGTTACTACACTAGCGAACCAGTTTTGCTTGTCAAAAAAGATTCTGCCTACGCAAGTGCTAAATCTTTGGATGACTTTAACGGTGCGAAAATCACTTCTCAACAAGGTGTCTACCTCTACGACTTAATTGCACAAATCCCAGGCGCTAAAAAAGAAACAGCATGGGAGACTTCGCTCAAATGCGCCAAGCTCTTGAGGCTGGTGTCATCGATGCTTATGTTTCTGAACGACCAGAAGCTCTGACTGCCGAAGCTGCTAACTCTAAGTTTAAGATGGTTCAAGTAGAACCAGGTTTCAAAACTGGGGAAGAAGATACAGCTATCGCCATTGGACTTCGTAAAGATGACAACCGTATTAGCCAAATCAATGCCAGCATTGAAACCATTTCAAAAGACGACCAAGTTGCCTTGATGGATCGTATGATCAAGGAACAACCTGCCGAAGCTACAACAACTGAAGAGACTAGCAGTAGTTTCTTTAGCCAAGTCTCTAAAATTCTTTCTGAGAACTGGCAACAACTCTTGCGTGGTGCTGGTATCACTCTTTTAATCTCTATCGTTGGAACTATCACAGGTCTCATTATTGGTCTTGCTATTGGTGTTTTCCGTACTGCTCCTCTCTCTGAGAATAAAGCCATTTACAGCCTACAAAAATTAATCGGCTGGATCCTCAATGTCTACATTGAAATTTTCCGTGGTACACCAATGATCGTTCAATCGATGGTTATCTACTATGGAACTGCCCAAGCTTTCGGTATCAACCTTGACCGTACACTAGCTGCTATCTTCATCGTTTCGATTAATACTGGTGCCTACATGACTGAAATCGTCCGTGGTGGTATCCTAGCAGTTGACAAGGGACAATTTGAAGCTGCGACTGCTCTTGGTATGACCCACAACCAAACCATGCGTAAGATTGTCCTACCTCAGGTAGTCCGTAACATCCTACCAGCAACTGGTAATGAATTTGTCATCAATATCAAAGATACATCTGTATTGAACGTTATCTCTGTTGTCGAACTTTATTTCTCAGGAAATACCGTGGCAACGCAAACCTATCAATACTTCCAGACATTTACAATCATCGCCGTGATTTACTTTGTCCTCACCTTCACCGTAACACGTATCCTACGCTTTATTGAGCGCCGAATGGACATGGATACCTATACTACAGGTGCTAACCAAATGCAAACGGAGGATTTGAAATAATGACACAAGCAATCCTTGAAATTAAACACCTCAAAAAATCCTATGGACAAAACGAAGTGCTAAAAGACATTTCTCTAACTGTCCACAAGGGGGAGGTAATCTCTATCATCGGAAGCTCTGGAAGCGGAAAATCAACCTTCCTACGCTCCATTAACCTCCTTGAAACGCCAACTGACGGCCAAATCCTTTATCATGGACAAAACGTCCTCGAAAAAGGCTATGACCTCACTCAATACCGTGAAAAGTTGGGGATGGTGTTCCAATCCTTTAACCTCTTTGAAAATCTCAACGTTCTTGAAAACACAATCGTCGCTCAGACAACTGTCCTTAAACGCGAACGTACAGAAGCTGAAAAGATTGCCAAAGAAAACCTGGAAAAGGTCGGCATGGGAGAACGCTACTGGCAAGCGAAACCAAAACAACTCTCAGGTGGTCAAAAACAACGTGTGGCCATCGCTCGTGCCCTTTCAATGAATCCTGACGCTATTCTCTTTGATGAACCAACATCAGCTCTCGATCCAGAAATGGTTGGAGAAGTCCTCAAAATCATGCAAGATCTAGCTCAGGAAGGCTTGACTATGATTGTAGTGACTCACGAAATGGAATTTGCCCGTGATGTCTCTCACCGTGTTATCTTTATGGATAAGGGCGTGATTGCTGAAGAAGGCAAACCAGAAGACCTCTTCACCAATCCTAAAGAAGAACGTACAAAAGAATTCCTTCAACGTTATCTCAAATAAAAAGAAAAGGCTGCATCAACCGTGCAGTCTTTTTACTAGCCAAAAAATGAAAAGGCAGACCCTATTCAAGAATCCGCCATCATCCAAAGATTAATCTTCAAATTTTTCATGATTTTTATCATAGAAATCAATTAAACCTAGAGCCGTTTCAAACGAAATATTTTTTACTTTTGCACGCCCCTGCGCTAGAGCAATGATAGACATTTCACGCGCATTCGTTTCTTTAGAGATACGGTAGCCTGTGATTTTCTTATCACGAACCCAGCCAACAACTGATTCTACTTTTTCAAAGTTTGACTTAGCCATGTCCTTCTCCTATTTTCTTCTTTACGATATTTAATTGTATACGTTTTTATGCCTTTTGTCAATAAAAAAACATATATTCAATAAAATTAATGATTTATTTTCCTATTACTATCTTATTAAAGCCGATAATATATAGGTTTTTCCTTGCTATAAACCATTAGTAAATACCTTTAAAATAATTGTATTATTAACTCTTTTGTTTGTAAAAATATTCATGCTTTGCAAATAGCAATTCTTGATAGATTAGACAGGTTTTATCTTCAACTTTATTCTATTTATCCAACTTTAAAACAATATTTCTAATAGCGGAAGACTTTCTCTCCACACTATTACTAACTATTATTTCTCTTCTCCTTCTTTGATATTCTTCCTGCCTTTATAAGCACTTTTCACCTGCTCAACTGGTACTATTTATTTACTTTATCAAGATTCCTTTTTATTTCTTCAAACCTATAAAAAGATGAGTAGTTAGGAAACAATAGTATCCTATCTTCCAATATTTTCCACTGTTTTTATCTTCTTAGTATCTTATCACTCTTCTCAGTAAGCTCATTATAATAAGGCATCTCATTAGTATTGATTATTTTTTCTAATTCCTATTATATTTAGACAAGTTTCAGATTAGACATATATAAAATAGCGTATTCTAAAAATACTCCTTACATATAACAAGTAATTTTACTTCCTTACTATAAACTGAATCAAAAAATAATAGGTACTATAATGACTTGTGATAGAAATAGCGTAATCGATTTCCTAAGTCCATAGGAATCGCCCCCTTTCTTCACCCTCATTATAGCACCTATACATCAGTTGTGCAAATAATATGATATTTTTTTATTAGTCCTTAGACAAGCATATTATAGAGCGTTTCATTACCATTTAAGTTAATATAAGATGGATCAAAGCCTTCCATTCGACGAATCAAGCCTGCATAATCATGCTTATCTGCCAAGGCAATCCCGATCAATACGGGCCCTGTCCCCTTACTAGCTCGTTTGATATACTCAAAACGTGTGATATCATCATTTGGTCCCAAAATATCATTTACAAACTCACGCAAAGCCCCCGGACGCTGTGGAAAATTCACTACAAAGTAATGCTTGATCCCATCATAAATCAAGGCACGCTCTTCCATTTCCGGCATACGGTTGATATCATTATTTCCTCCAGAATGATACAACAAATAGTTTTCCCCTTGATATATTCAGCCAAAACCTCTAAAGAAGCGATACTAGCCGCTCCAGCAGGTTCTGCAACAATCCCTTGCTTAGAGTAGAGGTCAATCAAGGTTTCAGAAATCAATCCCTCATCGACACCTACTAAGGTTTGAACATGTTGACGAGTTGCTTCATAGGTCAATTGACCTACCTTTTGTACAGCAATCCCATCCGCAAATTTGTCAATTTCTTTGAGTTTGACAGGTCCACCAGCTTCAAAGGCCGCCTTCATGGAACGCGCTCCATTAGCCTCTACCCCAATGACTTCAATCTCTGGACTTGTTTCCTTGATATAGGTAGAAACCCCAGCAATGAGACCACCGCCGCCAACAGGAACCAAAACAGCATCAAAATCAATCGATTCTTTTCGAGCTTCTTCTAAAATCTCATAAGCAACTGTCCCTTGACCAGCTTGAACATGGGCATCATCAAAGGGATCAATAAAGGTACGATTTTCAGAGACTGTAAATTCTTGAGCTGCTTTGGCTGAGGCATCAAAGGTATCCCCAACTAGTTTAATGGTTACAAAATCCCCACCAAAAAAGCGAACTTGGCCAATCTTTTGTTGCGGAGTTGTAATGGGCATGAAAATAGTAGCAGGAATTTTCATCTCATTACAAGTATAGGCAACTCCCTGCGCATGATTCCCCGCAGAAGCACAGACTACCCCACGCTCACGTTCTTCCTTGCTGAGCTGAGAAATAGCATAATAGGCACCACGAATTTTAAAAGAACGAACACGTTGGGCATTTTCCTTTTTCAAATAAATCTTAGCACCATACTTCTCCGATAAATAATGGTCATAATCCAGTGGGGTATTCACAACCACACCATTCAAGACCTTATGAGCCTTGATTATATCTTTTGAACTTAACATCTTTTTCTCCTAGACTATTTCATACTTATCGTAATCCATCTTTTAAAAAGAGATGAATTGATTATAAAAGCGAGTTAGTCCCCCAACTCGCCTTCACCTTAATTTCTATCAATTAGTTGTAGATTTTGAATGCATCATCGTCGTTTTTACCAACGAATGGCATTGCTTTACGCAATTCTGCACCAACTTTTTCAATTTCAAGGTTAGCTGCTTGTTCACGGTAAGCAGTCAATTTTGGACGTCCAGCTTTATAGTCATTTACAAAGTCATTTGCAAATTTACCATTTTGGATATCTGCCAAGACAGCTTTCATATTTTCTTTAACTTGTTCAGTAATCACACGTGGACCTGATACATAGTCACCGTACTCAGCAGTGTTTGAAATTGATTGACGCATTTTCTTGAATCCACCTTCGTAGATCAAGTCAACGATCAATTTCATTTCGTGAAGAACTTCAAAGTAAGCCAATTCTGGAGCGTAACCTGCTTCTGTCAAGACTTCGAAACCTGCTTCGATAAGGGCAGTCAAACCACCACAAAGTACAGCTTGTTCACCAAACAAATCTTCTTCAGTTTCTTCTTTGTATGTTGTTTCAAGAAGACCTACACGAGCTGCTCCAACACCTTTACACCAGTCCATAGCAATGTTTTTCGCATTTCCTGTAGCGTCTTGGTATACTGCATAAAGAGCTGGAACACCAAATCCTTCTTCATAAGTACGACGTACCAAGTGTCCTGGTCCTTTAGGAGCACACATGAAAACATCTACATCTGCAGGAACTTTGATAAATTCAAAGTGGATGTTGAAACCATGAGCAAATCCAACTGCGTTTCCAGCTTCCAAGTTTGGAGCGATTTCTGCTTCGTACAATTCTTGTTGGATTTCGTCTGGTGCCAAAATCATGATAACATCAGCCAATTTAGTTGCTTCTGCTACTGTGTAAGTGTCAAATCCATCTTCTTTTGCTTTGTCAAAAGATTTACCTGGACGTACACCGATGATAACATCGCGACCTGAATCACGCAAGTTTTGAGCATGCGCATGTCCTTGTGAACCATAACCGATAACGGCAATTTTTTTACCGTCAAGTGCTGCTACTTTAACATCTTTTTCGTATTCCATTTGAACTGCCATAGTTTTTTCTCTCTTTTCTATTTTTATTGCCTGTTAGGCTAGTTTAACAAATTTAAAATATTTTTATACTCTATGAAAATCAAAGAGCAAAATAGGAAGCTAGCCGCAGGCTGCTCAAAGCACTGCTTTGAGGTTGTAAATAAGACTGACGGAGTCAGTAACATATACCTACGGCAAGGCAAAGCTGACGTGATTTGAAGAGATTTTCGAAGAGTATTAATCGCGGGTAAATCCAGTTGCACCAGTTCGAGCAATATTGCGAATACCGTATGGTCGAATGACTCGCAACAGCGCTTCGCTCTTTTCTGCATTTCCTGTCATTTGAATAGTAATCGAGCTTGGCGCTACATCTACCACCGTTGCACGGAAAGGTTGAATAATCGCTAGAATCTCAGCGCGCTTCTCGGCTGGCGCTGACATCTTAACCAAAATTACCTCGCGCTCCAAATGAGGCTTGTCTGTAATATCACGAATGCGAATCACATCAATCTGACGATTGAGCTGTTTGATAATTTGCTCCACCTCATCATGTGAAGCAACATCAATAATAATGGTGATACGCGATACATTCGGATCTTCTGTTGCTCCAACAGAGATACTTTCGATATTAACCTGACGACGAGACAGGACACCAGTAAAGCGATTGAGGACTCCTGATCGATTCTGTAGTTTTGCTGTTAACATTCTACGCATGGAACTTCACCCCCAACATCTCATGATTACTCTTACCAGCTGGTACCATTGGTAACACCTGTTCCTTACGAGAAATATCTACCTCGATTAGCATAGGAACATCCTCAGTGATGACTTCAAGGTCTTGGCAGTCTCAGGATTGTCAAACTTATAGTTTTTAATTCCATAAGCTTGTGCCATCAATTGGAAATCAGGAAGGGTATCAAAGACCGACTCAGATGTTCTACCTTCATAGAAGGATTCTTGCCACTGGCGGACCATTCCAAGTGAGTGGTTGTTCAGCATAACCACCTTGATTGGCACCTTGTAAATGTTCAAAATAGCCAATTCCTGGTTAGTCATTTGGAAACCACCATCCCCAACAAACAAGACCACTTCCTTATCTGGGTTAGCAATTTTAGCACCGATTGCTGCTGGAATTCCGAATCCCATCGTTCCCAAACCACCTGAAGTCACTAACTGACGTTCATTTTGGTAAGGATAATACTGAGCTGTCCACATTTGGTGTTGACCAACGTCTGTTACCACAATGGCATCTCCATTCGTCAACTCACCGATGCGTTCAATAACAGCTTGCGGCTGAACCACACGCTCTTTCTTATCATAAGAACGAACGCGGTTCTTGTCTTTGGTAACTTTTTCAATCCATTTCTCAGTATTGTTATGAACTGTCGGTTCTGCTAGTAACATTTGCAAGGCTTTCTTAGCATCTCCCACCACAGGAATATCCGCACTGATAATCTTGGCAGTCTCAGCTGGGTCAATATCAATGTGAGCAACCTTAGCATTCTTAGCGAAGGTCTTAGGATTCCCCGTCAAGCGGTCATCAAAACGACAACCAATACTAATCATAAAATCAGCTTCTGTCATGGCAATATTAGCTGCGAATGACCCATGCATGCCTCCCATTCCAAGGAAGAGTGGATGACTCGTTGCAATCGTTCCTTGTCCCAAAAGACTGGTTACTACTGGAATTTGATAGCGTTCTGCAAATTCATTTAATTCTGCCGCAGTCTCAGCATAACTAATCCCACCTCCAGCTAGCAAGACTGGCTTTTTAGCCTTGGATAATTGCTTCAAGATTTTCTTGATTTGCATATCATTTGGCTCAAGAGTCGGCTGATAGCTTGGTAGGTTCACTTCTGGTGAATAAATGAAGTCTGTTTCTAATGCAGATACGTCTTTAGGTAGGTCAATTACGACTGGCCCTGGGCGACCTGTAGTTGCGATATGGACAGCTTCCGTAATGATACGAGGAATATCAGCTGTCTCACGAACTTGGTAATTGTACTTAGTGATTGGCATGGTAATTCCCACAATGTCTGCCTCTTGAAAAGCATCCTTCCCAATCCCTGCTCGCGCTACCTGACCTGTAAAGACCAAAAGGGGAACACTGTCGCTCATGGCATCCGCAATCCCTGTAATGGCATTTGTTGCTCCCGGTCCGCTAGTGACGACGGCAACACCCAACTTTCCAGTTGATTTGGCATAACCTTCAGCTTCATGCAAACAACCTTGCTCATGGCGCCCTAAAATGTGGCGAATGCCTTTAAAATTATATATCGCATCATAAAAAGGCAAGACCGCACCACCAGGATAACCAAAGATGGTATCAATTCCTAAATCACGAAGTGTTTCCAAAACTAGGTCCGACCCCGTCTTAGGAGATTCTAAACTGATTTTCTCCATTGTTCCCCTTTCTCTTCTCTTAAAAATAACTTGTTACTATCATACCATTTTTTCAAAATTTTTCAAGACAAAATAAGAAATTTTCTGAATTTTCTATTTTAAAGTTTATTTATGAATAATTATTTTGTTTTTATGAGTTTTAAAAGATAAATTACATTCTTTAACAATATATTTTCATTTACATTGTAAATTTCCTTCGCAAATTACTTCAACTTATGTTATATGAAAGTTCTTTAAGTCATATTTTCAGAATATATAAAATTTGTCGTAACGTTACAAAAAAGGAAGCCATTAAGTGACTTCCTTCTAGAGCGAGGACTGATTAGTCTTCACCTTTATTTTTCTTAATGATTTCTTCTTGTACTGACTTAGGTACATCTTCATAGTGGTCAAATACCATCATGAATGTACCACGTCCTTGAGATGCAGAACGAAGAACTGTTGCGTAACCGAACATTTCAGCAAGTGGAACGTAAGCACGAACAATTTGGCTGTTACCGTGTGCTTCCATACCATCTACACGTCCACGACGAGCAGTTACGTGACCCATAACATCACCAAGGTTTTCTTCTGGAACAGTGATTGTTACAAGCATCATTGGTTCAAGGATAGCTGGTTGTGCTGATTTAGCAGCTTCTTTAAGAGCAAGTGAAGCCGCGATCTTGAAGGCAGTCTCAGATGAGTCGACATCGTGGTATGAACCATCGTAAAGCTTAGCTTTAACGTCAACCATTGGGTAACCTGCAAGAACACCGTTAGCCATAGATTCTACCAAACCTTTTTCAACCGCTGGGATAAATTCGCGAGGAACCACACCGCCGACGATTGCGTTTTCAAATTCGAATCCTTTACCTTCTTCATTTGGAGTAAATTCAATCCATACATCACCGAATTGACCTTTACCACCAGACTGACGTTTGAAGAATCCACGTGCTTGGGTAGAAGCGCGGAATGTTTCACGGTAAGATACTTGAGGAGCACCTACGTTTGCTTCAACTTTGAACTCACGACGCATACGGTCAACAAGGACGTCAAGGTGAAGCTCACCCATACCAGAGATAACTGTTTCACCAGTTTCAACGTTTGTTTCAACGCGGAATGTTGGATCTTCTTCAGCCAATTTTTGAAGGGCGATACCCATCTTGTCTTGGTCAGCTTTAGATTTTGGCTCAACCATCAATTGGATAACTGGTTCTGGAACGTTGATTGACTCAAGAATGATTTTAGCTTTTTCATCTGTCAATGAGTCACCAGTTGTAGTATCTTTCAAACCAACGGCAGCAGCGATATCACCTGAGTAAACAGTGTCAATTTCTTGACGGCTGTTGGCGTGCATTTGAAGGATACGTCCGATACGCTCACGTTTACCTTTAGAAGTGTTCAATACGTATGAACCTGATTGAAGAACACCTGAGTAAACACGGAAGAATGTCAAACGACCTACGAATGGGTCTGTCATGATCTTGAAGGCAAGAGCTGCAAATGGCTCTTCATCAGATGCTGGACGAGTTTCTTCTTCATCTGTATCTGGGTTGATACCTTTGATCGCTGGGATGTCAAGTGGGCTTGGAAGGTAGTCAATAACCGCATCAAGCATCAATTGAACACCTTTGTTCTTGAAGGCAGAACCACACAATACTGGGAAGAATTCAACGTTGATAGTCGCTTTACGGATACCAGCTTTCAATTCTTCGTTAGTGATTTCTTCACCTTCGAGGTATTTCATCATCAATTCTTCGTCAGTTTCAGCAACTGCTTCGATCAATTTTTCACGGTATTCTTGAGCTTGGTCAAGGTATTCAGCTGGGATGTCTTCTTCAAGGATATCTGTACCAAGGTCGTTAGTATAGATTTCAGCTTTCATCTTGATCAAGTCGATGATACCACGGAAGTCATCTTCAGAACCGATTGGCAATTGGATTGGGTGTGCATTTGCTTGAAGACGATCGTGAAGTGTGCTTACTGAGTAAAGGAAGTCAGCACCGATTTTGTCCATTTTGTTGGCAAATACGATACGTGGAACTCCATACTCAGTTGCTTGACGCCAAACTGTTTCAGTTTGAGGCTCAACACCTGATTGTGAGTCAAGAACGGTAACCGCACCATCCAATACACGAAGAGAACGTTGTACTTCGATTGTGAAGTCCACGTGTCCTGGTGTGTCGATAATGTTTACGCGGTGGTTGTTCCATTGAGCTGTTGTCGCAGCAGATGTGATAGTGATACCACGCTCTTGCTCTTGCTCCATCCAGTCCATTTGTGACGCACCTTCGTGAGTTTCACCGATTTTATGGATTTTACCAGTGTAGTAAAGAATACGCTCAGTAGTTGTTGTTTTACCAGCATCGACGTGAGCCATGATACCGATATTACGAGTTTTTTCAAGTGAAAATTCGCGTGCCATGAGGTTTGTTTCTCCTATTTATTTTTGATTTCTATTCTATTATAACACGATTTTAATAAAAACGGATAGGCAGGACCTACCCGTTCTCAATGTTTTCATGCTATTGTTGGTTTCAACTTGTAGATTTACAAGTTGAATTGAACTCGGGCTACAGTTAATTAGCCGATTTGAGCTGGAACGGGATGCTGTGTGAAAAAGATAAACTTCCTTGTATTCGTCGAATACTGCGTCAGTTTCCTATTTTCACCTTGCATCCTTACCGTTCCTAGCATCATGATATAGTTGAGCTCAAGCTAAAAGTCTGGAGAAAAAGATGAATCTCATTGGTTGCAATCGCAACCTGCTTTGATTCCCTATTTTCTCTGGGACTTTCTTAACGCTTTCGCATCCTATATTACCAACGGAAGTGTGCGAATGCACGGTTAGCTTCAGCCATACGGTGAGTATCTTCACGTTTCTTAACAGCTGCACCAGTGTTGTTAGCAGCATCTAAGATTTCTTTTGCAAGACGATCTTGCATTGTATGTTCACCACGAAGACGAGCGATTGTTACCAACCAACGAAGTCCAAGTGTTGTACGACGTTCTGGACGAACTTCAACTGGGACTTGGTAGTTAGAACCACCAACACGACGTGCACGTACTTCAAGTACAGGCATGATGTTTTCCATAGCTGTTTCAAATACTTCAAGTGCATCGTTACCAGTAGCTTCTTTGATTTGCTCAAAGGCACCGTAAACGATTGAAGCAGCTGTACCACGTTTACCGTCAAGCATAACGCGGTTGATAAGACGAGTAACTAGTTGTGAATTGTAAAGCGGATCTGGCAATACGTCACGTTTTGGAGCTCTGTTTTTACGACTCATTTCTCTTTATCCCCTTTCCTTATGCTTTTGGACGTTTAGTACCGTATTTAGAACGGCCTTGTTTACGATCGTTAACACCTGCAGTATCAAGTGCACCACGGACGATATGGTAACGTACCCCTGGAAGGTCTTTTACACGTCCACCACGAAGAAGAACCACGCTGTGCTCTTGCAAGTTGTGTCCGATACCTGGGATGTAGGCAGTAACTTCGATAAGGTTGCTCAAACGTACACGAGCGAATTTACGAAGGGCTGAGTTAGGTTTTTTAGGTGTCATTGTTCCAACACGAGTTGCAACACCACGTTTTTGTGGTGAAGAAACGTTTGTTTGAACTTTTTTATGACTGTTGTAACCAACGTTCAAAGCTGGTGATTTAGATTTTTCTACTTTTGATTTACGCGGTTTGCGAACCAATTGGTTAATTGTAGGCATCTACATTCTCCTGTGTTTTTTTATTTTTGGTGATGATACACTTGGTGACAGCTATCATCTGTGTGTACTTTTGCAACATTTGTCAGCACGTCCCTGTACACTCTTGAGAGACCAAAAGTAAAAAGTACCGTCTATTATTGTAACAAAATTTTCCATTGGTTGTCAAGATATTTTTCTTTTTTATTGTTAATTTTAGCTCTTTTGTAGTGCTCCCCCAAAAAAGAAAAAGGAGGAATCCCACCCTCCTAAAGTTAGTATTGTTCCATTCAATCCCATCAATTTTAACAAATAATGTTCAAAAAAATATTATATCATCACAACCAACCAGATTCTTTCGCGATATTAGCTGCCTCTGTTCGATTACCTGCATCTAGTTTCGAAAGAATATTGGTGACATAGTTTCGGACTGTTCCGTTGGATAGATAAAGTTTGTCTGCAATTTCTTGGTTAGAGAAGCCCTGAGCAATTCCCTTTAAAACTGCGATTTCTTGTTCTGTTAATGGATTGGGATGCGTCATCACCACTTCCATCAATTCAGGCGAATACTCCTTGCGCCCTTCGAGGACAGTGTGCAAGGTTTGCATGAGGTCTGCAATGTTTCTTTCTTTTAATACATAAGCATCTACTCCAGCCTTGACCGCACGTTCAAAATACCCAGGACGCTTGAAGGTCGTCACCACAACCACCTTTGTTTCAAGCTTTTCTGCTCGTATCCACTCCAAGACTTCAAGACCTGTCTTAACAGGCATTTCTACGTCAAGGATGGCGATATCTATAGACTCCTTTTCAAATAGTTGGATTGCTTCTTGCCCATTCTTGGCTTGAAAGACAGACTCTACATCCGGTTGAAGCGTGAGCAACTGGCACATTGCATCTCGTAACATACTTTGATCTTCTGCGACTAATACTTTCATCTACTTTCTCTCCTTATAGGGTAGTCGAACCTGCACTTCTGTCGGTTCTTTCCAACTAATTACCTTTACTTCTCCCGAAAATGGAAGAACACGATCTCGAACTGTATGGAGGTCATCCCCCTTTATAGAAGCAAAGCCACAGCCATCATCTCTCACTGTTAGAATGAGTTCTTTCTCTGTCCGTTCTAATTTTAAGTAGACTTTAGACGCTTGGGCATGTTTGATGATATTGGTCACTAATTCAAGCAAAATCATGGAAGCCGTTGACTCCAATTCCTGAGTTAAGCTAGCTGTATCTAGTTGATTAGCTATTTCCACCTCAATTCCAGCAATTTCTAACATCTTTTTCACAGTCTCTAGTTCGGATGTCAAAGTTCTAGACTTAAGATTTTCCACAATGGTTCGCACTTCACGCATTGATTCTTTGCTAATTTGCTGTATTTCTCTTAATTCCTTTTCCACCTGTGAATAAGCCTGTATTTGAAATAACTGCAAGGCTAGATCAGTTTTAACACTAATCATAGCAAAGGTATGCCCCAGACTATCATGTAAATCTTGACCGATACGACTGCGTTCATTTTCAGCAAGCAATAGATTTATCTGGGCATTTTGCTTAGCCTGTGCTTCTTTCAAATCCTCCACAATACGAATCCGAACCAAGCCAAAAGTCATTAAATCGATAAAAGTGAGAATTCCAAGTAGATAGACTAGAAACTCAACTTCGATTCTCTGAAAAATCAACAGTTGGCCCACAACAAGGACTTGAGCAAGAAGAAAAGTCCAGACATGTAAAGACTTTAAACTACGTACGCCAAAATGATAACTTAAGAGGTTAGAAAGGAAAAAGAAGAACCAGATATAATTAACAGCAACAAAGGCAGTATTCCCAACTACATAAGTCAGCATGAGACCCCAATATAGCCAAGATAGGCGCTGGCTCTTAGTTGTTAAAACACCCAAATACGCCACTACAAATAGAATATCAATCAATAAATGCCAGGCAGAAAGCCATCCAGTCACTACAGGTAGGATGGGGAAAATCATAAAAATTAAACTGGCCCAAAACATATAATGTATGCTTTTCAGTCTTTCAAGCATTAAGCATTCTCCTTATGACCTTGAAAGTAAATGGTCAAACCAAACAAAACTGCTGAAAAAACAAGTAAATAAACTGTGGCTGATAGATTGATTCCACCTTCATTTAAAAATGTCTTGAGCAATTCCATCAACTGATAGGTTGGAAGACACTTACCTACTACTTGCATCCAGTCTGGAAATAAAGAGATAGGCATCCAGAGTCCACCTAAAACAGCCAACCCTAGATAAAGAAGATTGCCCACGACAGACATCAGCTGACTAGTTGGTAAGAGAGTCAAGGTTAAGCCAAGTGCTACAAAAGCAATACTTCCCAAAATAAGCAAAATCGCAGCACCAACCCAGCTTGCTAAAGGCATATCCACACCTCTTACAAAATGCCCAACTGTAAAAACAACCAGAATTGAAACCAAATAATCAACCAACATACTTGTTATCTTTGATAGATAATATTCTACCATATTTACAGGGCTATGACGCAATGTTTTCTGCCAGTTGTTCATCTTGTCGGTATGTAAGACAGCTGGGAATGAAAAGATAGCGGTCGACATCATGGAAAAAGCCGTCATGGAGATAAGATAATCACGCATAAAATTCGCGGGTCCACCAGGTGTGCTCTGGTAGATGCCAGAAAAGAATAAATAGAAGGCCGTCGGCATCCCTACTGACAATAGATAATAGATCAATTGTCGTTTGGTCAATAAAAATTCTATCTTACTAAGTGCTAGCCATCGTTTCATCTTAGTTATCTCCCTTCTGCGTTTCTTCAAAGATTGTATCCAACAAACTACGATTATTAACTTCGATTTCTTGTATGTTACATCCCGCTTGAACTAATAGTTCCCAGAAAGCATCTGCTTCGCGTGTGACTACTTGTAGAGCATCCTGTTTTTGTGACCAGTTTTCAACCAAGTTTGACTGTTCGACAACTTCCTTATATGCTAGAGGAAGGATAAAGTGCTTTTCAATCTCCTCACTGCGCATGGCTAGAGGTGTTGTATCGCGAATCAACTCTCCCTTATTCAAGACCAAGATTCGGTCCGCTGTATGCTCTACCTCTTCGATGTAATGGGACGAATAGAGAATGGTAACTCCCTGCGCTTTTAGATCCTGAACAATTTCCCAAAAACGTTGGCGGTTGAGGTATCCATGGCCGCAGTTGGCTCATCTAAAAAGACAAGCTTTGGTCGCCCAATTAAGGTCAAGACAAAAGAGAAAAGACGCTTTTGTCCACCTGATAATTTTTCTGCGAATTGCTCTTTTTGTTGCTGGTCAAACTGTAATAGTTGATCGATTTCCTGGTTACTCAAGGGATTTGGATAGATACGTTGAAAGAAATCAATCAACTCTTTAACCTTTAGTTTTTGAACAATTACATTTTCTTGAGGGAGATAGGATCTCGTATAGTCTAACTTAGAGCTCGTCACTGGTAAATCTTGAACAGATACTTGACCGTTGGAGACCAATTTATCTCCGAGCAAACAGTCCAAGAGTGTGGTCTTTCCTGCTCCGTTTGGCCCAATCATGGCAACACATTCACCTTCAGCTACCTCAAAGGAAATATCCTTCAAAATAGCTTTACCCTTGATGCTTTTATGCAAGCCTTGTACCTTAATCATATTCATGATATTCTCCTTTCAGCCATTCCATCCCTATAGGAAAGGCGATAAAAATCATAAATCCTAATCCCCAGGCGCCGCGAATAACTTGGTGAAGAAAGACTTGATCAAACCAACCTGTAAACATTTCTACCAACCATGCCACTAGTGATAGCCCAATAAAAAGATAGAGAATCGCTTTTTTCATTTTTCAAACTCCTTTTTCACATCTGAGACCAATTTCAAACCTTCTCGTATTATCCAAGACATCATTCCAAAGCTTGCAAACAACTCCCAAGGAAAATGATAAAATCCTTCATCCAATCCTGAAAACATGAGATAAGTCATGACTCCTGCTGCTATTAAGCTCATTGCGACAATCATTTTATTTTTCATCTCTTCTTCCTCCATTTCATACTTCAATTATAGTCCTTTGAAGTTAGCGGAGCTAGAAGCTTCTGTCACTAAGAAATATGACAAATGTCATAAAAAAAGAAAGTTGCAAAATCAACTTTCTTTTTAATCTATTAAATTTTTATTCCACACTAAATAGGTATGGGTAAACTGGTTGTTGGCCTTGGTGGATTTCGACTTCAACGTCTTCGAATTCTTCTGCGATTTCTTGGGCAATTTCATTGGCAAGTTCTTCGCTTCCGTCTTCACCGACATAGAAGGTTACGATTTCACTATCTTCATCCAACATATGTTTCAAGGTTTCTGTCAAGGTTTGGTGCATATCAGGGTTTGACACGAGGATTTTCCCATCCACCATACCTAGATTATCGTTTTCATGGATTTCTAAGCCATCAATGGTTGTATCACGCACAGCTGTTGTGACGCTTCCACTAATGACATCGCTAAGAGCAGCAGTCATACGCTCTTGGTTTTCTTCGATGGACTTGCTTGAATCAAAGGCAAGAAGACTTGTCAAACCTTGAGGAAGAGTACGAGCCTCTACCACTACTGCTGGTTGCTCCAAAACTTCTGCTGCAGATTGAGCTGCCATGAAGATATTCTTGTTGTTTGGCAGGAAGATGATGTTACGAGCGTTGACCTGTTCAACAGCCTTGATAAAGTCTTCTGTTGAAGGGTTCATAGTTTGACCGCCTTCGATAACATAATCCACACCTTGAGAACGGAAGATATCTGCTAGACCTTTACCAGCCACCACAGCAATCAAAGCATACTCTTTTTCTTCAGCTGGCTTGCTAACTTGAGCAGCTTCTTTCTCAACCTGTGCTTCGTGTTGGTTACGCATATTGTCAACTTTTACCTTGACCAAGCTACCATATTTGAGACCTTCTTGCATAACAAGTCCTGGATCTTCTGTATGGACATGAACTTTGACGATTTCATCATCGTTAACAACGAGGAGAGAATCCCCAAGTTCATTCAAGTAGTTACGGAACTCGTCATAGTCAAAATCTTTAGCATAGGTTGGACCTTGCTTAAGAGCTACCATGATTTCAGTACAATAACCAAATGTGATGTCCTCAGTCGCTACGTGACCAGCTACAGACTTGTGGTGCTCTGCATTGATCATCTCACTCATGTTAGCAGGAGTGGCTACAAAGTCCTCAGATGCAATATATTCGCCAGTAAGGGCTGAAAGGAAACCTTCGTAGATGAAGACCAGTCCTTGACCACCTGAATCCACAACGCCAACTTCCTTCAAGACTGGAAGCATATCTGGCGTTTTAGCTAGAGCGGTTTTAGCACCTTCTAAGGCTGCACGCATGACTTCAACAGCGTCATCTGTCTGCTCAGCTTTTTTCTTAGCACCGATAGCAGCCCCACGAGAAACTGTCAAAATCGTTCCTTCAACTGGTTTCATCACTGCCTTATAGGCAACTTCTACACCTGATTGGAAGGCAAGGGCCAAGTCTTGACCTGTTAACTCGTCTTTATCCTTGATAGCTTGTGAAAATCCACGGAAAAGCTGAGACTGTAATAACTCCTGAGTTCCCACGCGCACCCATCAAAAGACCTTTGGCAAGAATGCTCGCTACCTCTCCAACTGTAGAAGCTGGCTTGTCTGCAACTTCTTTAGCACCATTTTCAATGGTCATTCCCATATTTGTCCCGGTATCTCCATCTGGAACGGGGAAGACGTTTAATGAATTGACATATTCAGCTTGCTTATTCAAGCGAGTTGATGCAGCTTGCACCATTTCTTGAAATAAGCTAGTAGTAATTTTTGACACGGTTATTCTCCTACAACTTTGATATTTTGAATGTAGACATTTACAGTCTGAGCAGTAATTCCAAGTTGGTTTTCCAAACTAAAACGAACACGCTCTTGAATGTTTTTTGACACTTCGCTAATCTTTGTTCCGTAGCTCAACACGGTATATACATCAACTGCAATACTGCCATCTTCGGCTGCCTTTACGACGACACCTTTGGAATAATTTTCCTTACCTAGAAGGGCTTGGAAATTATCTTTGAGGGCATTTTTACTAGCCATACCGACTACACCAAAAATCTCAGTTGCTGCTCCACCTACGACGGTTGCAATCACTTCATCTGTTAGTTCGATTTGACCATCTTTTGTATTAATTTTTACAGTCATCCTTTTTACCTCAACTAGTTGATACTCTATTTTATCATATTTCAGCCCAAGTGTAAAAGCAGAATACTGTATCAGCGGATATTTACTCTATTTTTCAAATGATTTTATATCTATAGTAAAAGAAAAAAGACCCTAAGGTCTCCTTACTTTTATTATTAAACGCGTTCAACTTTACCTGATTTCAAAGCACGAGCTGAAGCCCAAACTTTTTTAGGTTTACCATCGATAAGAACAGTAACTTTTTGAAGGTTTGGTTTTACGGCACGTTTTGTTTGGTTCATCGCGTGTGAACGGTTGTTTCCTGATACAGTCTTACGACCTGTAAAGTAACATACTTTAGCCATTGTGTTTTCCTCCTATTAGATCTAATATAGCGGATGTGCTAGCACCACATACCGTACTATGTTATCACACTTTCTTCATTTTTGCAAGGGAATTGGAAGATTTTTTTATTTAACGTAGACAATTCCCAACTTCCCAAAAGCCACATCCCCACGGATAATCAAGGTTTTGCTGGTTGGGGCTAGAGGAGTATCTGCCTTGGCTACGCCACAGAAAGTTTCTACCTTTAAATCAACTCCCCAATGTTGGGGAACATAGATAACTGCATTCCCAAAACCGACTTCTATCTTCAAGGTTGCGCTATCTCCCAACATCTCTGCATTGTCATAATAAATCTTGGCATTCCCAAAACCAACTTCTACTTGATCCTCTACCAATTCTTGCTCTTGCTTGTAGAAAGTCCCAGTCCCAAAAGCAATTTCCTTATCTGTAAGAATGGTCTTTTTACCATCATACCACCATTTTTTCCCATTCCAAGTTCTGTTAGAATGAGTGAGTGCGCTGACACCCATTACGATTAAAATACTTGCCCAGAACAATGACTGATTGGGAATTGGTAAAATTCCATAAAAGTGGTTAGCAATCATTAAGGCTACTAGAGCTGTAAAAGAGGCTGAAGTTAAGTGACGACGCAACAAAGCTCCAACTGATTGATAGGCAAAAAATGCAATACCGAGCAAGGGCCAAATTCGCCCACCGAATGAAGGGATTCCAAAATTTCCTTGTAATAATATTAAAGCTGCCAATACTAGCAACACAATACCAAATGCTTTCTTTTTCATGTTCTTACCTCATGTTTCTTAGATTTTCTTTTAGGAGGGATTGGTAATGTCGTGAGACATGAACCTCCTTGTGGGTCTGATAAAAGGAAATGGTGCCCGTTCCTGAAAAGGACTTGTCAACCGAGTAAACTTGCCGAATATTAGCAATGGTCGACTTGGATACTCGACTGAAATAACGGGGCAGGATAGACTCTAACTCATAGAGTTTAAGTCGAACCTCGTAAGCATCTTTCTGGGTATGGGCGTAAATCTTGTTCCCCTCTGTTTCAAAGAAAAGAATTTCCGACAAGTCCAGATAATATTCACCCGTCCCCTTGTAAAAAATCAACCTAGGAGACTTGGATTCGTGCAAGAGGCGCTGTAAATCCGCAATCTCATCTGTCAAAGCCGCTGCCTTGATGACAATTTCAGTTTCCTCTAAATTGCTGTCAATTTCGATTCGTAACTTCATTCCATCTCCTTTCTGACTCTACTATATCAAAGGGAAAATAAGAAAACAAGAGCAAAAAAGCAAGTGGTTACTTTAGACTCGTAAGTGGTTGTGGGACCACCTTAACTTACAGGTCAAAATAGAAAGAAAATCACACCCCACACAAGGGCACAAATATAACCAACCAAGACATCCTTGGGATAATGGACGCCACCTAGGACTCTTACTAGACCCAGGAGCTGATAAGACCAACAAGATAACCCCTACAGATAAACTAGCATGTAAGCAAGCCATGGAGATAATGGTTGCTGAAAAGACATGACGACTGGGCATAGACTGACCATGACTATCTCTGTCAAGCAAGGGTTTAATATCCCATTCCTCATAAGGCCTAGGGGCATTGACTTTCTTACGAAGAAAGGACAAAATCACAAAACCTGATGCAGGGATAAACACATAGATCAAGACCTGTTTCCCAAGTCCTTGTTGAAGATAGGTAGTTGCTAACAAGGTTAGATAAATCATAGGCATAACTACCGTCATGAACCGATTGAAAGTTCTTAACAATCTCAGAAAGATAGGCTTATTTTCAATCTTACCAGCAATGTGGTCATACCATTCTTGATAATTTTTCATATATTTTCTCATCACTTACTCAAATTTTACTTATAGGGAAGCACTTGTCTTCTAGTATAGTGCAGAAAAAGAAGGCCGTCAAGCCTTCTTTTGGTTTATTCTTCTGCTTCGTCTTCTGTAAATTGACTGTTGTAGAGGTCAGCGTAGAAACCAGCTTGTGCCATCAGCTCATCATGATTGCCTTGCTCGATGATATTGCCATCTTTCATGACAAGAATCAGATCAGCATTTCGGATGGTTGACAAGCGGTGGGCGATAACAAAGGAAGTTCTGCCTTCCATCAAACGGTCCATGGCTTTCTGGATTAATTCTTCCGTCCGAGTATCAACAGAAGAAGTCGCCTCATCTAGGATTAAGAGTGGCGCATCTTTCAGCAAAGCACGAGCAATGGTCAAGAGTTGTTTTTGCCCGACAGACAAGGTTACTGTGTCGTCCAAGACGGTATCGTAACCATCTGGTAGGGTCATAATAAAGTGGTGAATCCCTACAGCCTTGCTAGCTTCAATCACGCGCTCATCACTAATCCCCTCTTGGTTATAGATAAGATTGTCTCGGATAGTACCTTCAAAGAGCCAGATGTCCTGCAAGACCATTGAAAAGGCATCGTGTACTTCCGAACGCTTCATCTCCTTGGTATCGATACCATCAATACGGATGCTTCCCTTATCAATCTCATAAAACTTCATCAAAAGATTGACAATGGTTGTCTTCCCAGCTCCAGTCGGCCCTACAATAGCAACCTTTTGACCTGCATGAGCTGTCGCAGAAAAGTCATGGATAATAGTTCGCTCTGGTGTATAACCAAAGGAGACTCGATCAAAGACTACTTGACCTTTCATATCGCTCAATTGTCTTTCTTTATGGGATTCATCTTCCATTTCCTCTTCAGCTAAAAATTCAAAGACACGTCCCATGGCTGCACTAGCCTGCTGAAGACTAGTAATCCCTTGGGCAATTTGTGAAAGAGGCTGAGAAAAGATACGAACGTAGGCCATAAAGGCAACGATAATCCCGATACTAATCTGCCCATTTAAGGCCAAGGCTGCACCAACGATAATCACCAAGGCATAGCTAAAGTTCCCAATAAACATCATAATCGGCATCATAATCCCTGAAATAAATTGAGATTTCCAGATACTATCATACAGAAGATGGTTTAATGTCGCAAATTCTTCTTTCGTACTCTCGATAGCATTATAACTGGTCACCACATTATGGCCAGAGTACATTTCCTCCACATAGCCGTTGACAGCTGCTAGGTCTTGTTGCTGACTCTTAAAGAATCCCTGCGATTTGCCCATAAAAACGGACACGAAAGCAAAACCGATTAGAGTTGAAACAACCGTCACCAAGGCTAAAATCCAGTTCATCCCAAACATGGTTACCAAGACTGCCACGACCAGTAAAGTGGATGAAAGAACTGTTCCCAGACTTTGATTGAGGGACTGGGCTGCAGTGTCAACGTCATTGGTCACACGAGACAAGGTATCTCCTTGAGAATGTCCATCAAAATACCCCAATGGAAGGCGATTAATTTTCTCTGCAATAGCTCTTCTCAAACGCTCTGAAAAACGTTGAATGGCTGTTGTAAACAGAAAGGCCTGCAAATAATTTGATAGAAGTCCGATCACATAGATGACGGCCAAAAAACTACCAATGGCTGCAACCGCAGCGACATCCACACTTGTTTCTAGTCCACTGGCAATGATATTGGTCATTTCCTTGATACGAGTCGGCCCATAAACAGTAATGATATTGGATACGATTGTTGCTATAAAGGCTATCAGAAGGGCAAACTGGAGGCCTGCAAGATAGGGTTTACTCTGTTTCCAAAGAGACATTTTCTTATTTTCCATGTTCCAATTCCTCCTTCGATAGTTGTGAATAGGCAATTTCTTGGTAAACTTCGTTATTAGCTAGAAGTTCCTTGTGGGTGCCTTGTCCCACGACTTTCCCTTGATCCAAGACCAAAATCAAATCTGCGTCCATAATCGTTGAAATACGCTGTGCGACGATAAGCTTGGTCATAGACTTGGTTTTCTCTGCTAACTCTTGGCGTAGGACACGGTCTGTCTTGTAGTCCAAGGCTGAGAAGGAGTCATCAAAGATGAGGATTTCTGGCTTCCGAGCTAAGGCACGCGCAATGGCCAGACGCTGTCTTTGACCACCTGAGAAGTTGGTTCCTCCTTGGGCCACTTCTGACGCTAAGCCCGCTTCCTTGTCTTCGATAAAGTTCTTAGACTGAGCCAACTCCAAAGCCTGCCACATAGCCTGCTCACTAAGTGGTGTTTCTTGACTTTGTCCAAAGTCTAGATTGTCCTTGACATCACCTGAAAAGAGAACCGCTTTCTGAGGAATATAACCAACCTTGTTGCGCAAATCTTCCAAGTCATAGTCTTGAACATTGACACCGTCCACCAGAATTTCTCCTGCTGATACGTTGTAGAAACGTGGAATCAGATTGACCAGAGTTGATTTACCAGAACCTGTTGACCCAATAAAGGCCACTGTTTGACCAGCTTCTGCTCTAAAGCTAACATTCTCAATAACCGCCTCCGAATTTGCCGCATATCGGAAGGTCACATCCTTAAATTCGACCTGACCTTTGAGGTTTTCATCAGCCAGCTGCACTTGAGCAGGGTTTTGGATAGAAGAATGCAAATCTAAAACTTGATTAATCCGCTTAGCAGAGACCATAGTTCGGGGAAGAACGATGAAGAGCGCCCCCATGAGAAGGAAGCCCATGACAACCTGCATAGCATAAGACATGAAAACAATCATGTCACTAAAGAGAGGCAGACGCGCTATCGGAGCAGCGTCGTTAATCACATAGGCCCCAATCCAGTAAATCGCCACACTCAAACCACTTGAAATCCCCATCATGATAGGGTTCAAAATAGCCATAAGACGGTTGACAAACAAATTCAAGCGTGTCAATTCATCATTTGCTGCTGCAAATTTTTCATTTTGGTATTCTTCAGCATTGTAGGCACGAACGACACGAATACCTGTTAAACTTTCACGAGTGATACTGTTCAGTTTATCAGTCAGACTTTGAATCAAGGACTGTTTTGGAAAGGCTAGTGTCATCAAAACGGTCGTCATCAAAACGTTGACAATCACTGCCACAAGTACAGCCCAGAGCCAGTATTCTGAATGACCTAAAATCTTCCCAATAGCCCAGATAGCCATAATCGGACCACGTGTTACCACTTGCAAGCCCATGGTAATCAACATTTGAACTTGAGTAATATCATTAGTGGTACGCGTTAAGAGACTAGGAATAGAGAATTTCTTAATCTCTGTCTGTGAGTAGTCTAAAACTCGGTTAAAAATATCACTTCTCAGCCTACTAGTATAAGAAGCAGCCACTCGGGAAGCAAAAAATCCAACTGCAACTGCGGATAAGAAGGCTAGAAAGGACATTCCCACCATCATGCTTGCCGGCTGCCATAACTCATCCAAGTTGGTTCCCTGAGTTCCTAGTAAATCAGTGATTTTAGAGATATAGGTCGGCACTTCCAACTCTAGATAAACCGAAAAGCAGGTAAAGAGAATGGCTAGTAAAATCATCCCCCATTCTTTTCCACTAATTCGTTTGGCTAATTTCTTCATTCTCTCCTCCTATTCCCTTGATATTTTCCTGTAGTTGAGCAAGAACTTTCTCAAAAATCAATAATTCATCTTCATCAATGTCTTCCATCAACTGCTTGTCTATCCGTTCAAAAAAAGCCTTAACCTGCTTCATTTGAGAACGTGCTTTGTCCGTCAAACGAACAAATTTTGCCCGCTTATCGCTAGAACTCACCTCCAATTCCACCAAACCATTTTGCACCATACGCTTGACCAAATTACTAGCAACAGACTTGGTAATTTTGAGTTCCTGCTCGATATCTTTAATCAAGACCAAGTCTTGGTTTTTCTCACGATTATCCAAAAAACGCAGAACCTGACCTTGAGGCCCACCCATAAATTCAATACCACAACGTTTGGCTTCCTTTTGCACCATCAAGTGAAGCTGATGACCAAAACGCTTAAAAACTAACATCGGCTTATCCATACTTACTCCTTTCTAACCATTGTATTTAGTTCTCCTGGGAACTATTTTACCACTTTGAAAAGAGATGTCAAGAAAAAAGTTTTCATGAGAACTATCTTAGTTTAAATTGACATTAGGCAATGTCTTTTATATAATAAGCACTAACTACTGTGGATAGAAATCCATTCACTCAATGAAGGGAGAAAACTTTCAAATGAAACCAGAAGAACAAAGAGTTTTAGGAATCTTAGCAACCATTTTTGGAGCCATCGCACTTTTAGGATCCTGGATCCCGTTTATTAACTATCTATCGTTGTTCATCGCCATCGTCGCATTTATCTTGGGGATTATCGGCCTTATCGTCAACCTCAAAAAACGGAAAACAATGGCTATTATCGGAACATCCCTGGCAGTTGCCTCTGTTGTACTTTTCTTTACGAGTCAGGCACTATACGCTGATGTCTACAAAGAGTATGCCAAGGAGTTTAACCGTTCCTACATGGATACGAGTGCCTCAATGGAACGCGAAGAAAAAAGCGGCTTGACAGACGATACCTTCGCCTGGACCCAAGAACAGTTCGACGCCTTAATCGAAGGCGACCTTGACAACAAAGGAAAAGGTGGTACCACCTACGAGGATATTATCAATAAACACGGAAAGCCAGATTCCGAGTTTGACTTCACTCTTGGGGGTTACAATACGAAAAAAATCACCTATATCTCTATTGGAGACAAGACTAAGACTGTTACCTTAACTTTTGCAAAACAGGACAATGGACAGCTCTTGCTCGTCCAAAAACATGCAGTCGGTCTAGGTCTAGAAAAAAGCAAGCAACAAAACGATTCTGAAACCTGAGTCTAAGTTCAAACATCAAAAAACGAACAGCTAGTAAAACTGTTCGTTTTTCTATTAGAATCCATCTACGTTTGTGTAGATCTTTTGTACGTCTTCGTCGTCTTCAAGAACGCTGTAAAGTTTTTCAAAGGTTTCAAGATCATCGCCTGACAATTCCACTTCTGACTGAGGAATCATTTCCAATTCAGTCACTTGGAATTCTTCGATACCTGACTCACGAAGGGCAACGATAGCCTTATGAAGGTCAGTTGGAGCTGTGTAAACTGTGATTGTCCCTTCTTCTGCTTCTACATCATCCACATCCACATCTGCTTCTAGCAATTGCTCAAAGACCGCGTCCGCATCTTCACCTGCAAATACGATAACTCCCTTGTTGTCAAAGAGGTATGAAACTGAACCTGAAGCGCCCATGTTTCCGCCATTTTTACCAAAGGCTGCACGGACATTAGCCGCTGTACGGTTGACATTTGAAGTCAAAGTATCAACAATCAGCATAGAACCATTCGGTCCAAAACCTTCGTAACGTCCTTCTGTAAAGGTTTCGTCTGTGTTTCCTTTAGCCTTATCCAAAGCTTTATCGATAACGTGTTTTGGCACTTGGGCTTGTTTAGCACGGTCGATAACGAATTTCAAAGCTGAGTTTGATTCTGGATCTGGATCACCTTTTTTAGCTGCTACATAGATTTCTACACCAAATTTTGCATATACTTTAGAGTTAGCTCCATCTTTAGCCGTTTTCTTGGCTACGATATTGGCCCATTTACGTCCCATTAGGAATCTCCTTTTTTCACATTTTAATCTTTCTTATTATAACACAAGTTTTTTCGATTTTCACTAGAGGAAATGGATTTTATTTAGCAAATACAGCTAGGAGAGCACTTTAATTGCCAAGATGGACTTGCCTTCTTTTATCAAGGGGTGACGGAAAAGCGAAAAGTACAGTTGAATGGTCATGGCAACCCAGATGAGGGGTTCGCAAAGGATAACTCCCTTATAGCCCGCCCAAGGAATAATCAAGACTACAAAAGCGATTTTCCCGATTAGTTCGATAAAGCTAGAAACCAGAGGAAGTACTTTCTGTCCCAAGCCCTGCAAACAATTTCGATAAATCAACAAGAGACTCAAAATAGGATAAAAGGCTGAACTGATTTGCAGATAGAGACTGCCATTTTCTACCAAATAGCTATCCGTCGAACTAGCCAAGAAGGAAACCAAGGCTGGACTGGCAAAAAAGAGGAAGACACAAACAAAAATTGCCCAGGACATACTTAGACGACTGCCGATTCGAAGACCTTGAACAACCCGGTCTGGTCGATTAGCTCCTAAATTCTGAGAAGCAAAGGTCGTCATCGAAGCAGAAATAGCAGTCATAGGAAGAAGGGCAAAAGCCATAATACGTCGAGCTGCCGTCTGGGCACTAATAATCACGGCTCCAAAAGTATTGACAGAAGACTGTAAAATCACACTGCCTATAGATACAATTGAACTCATCAAGCCCATAGCCAAACCTTGCTCCAAGAGATCCGCGTACAAGGCCTTATCCCATTTGAAATGCTTGAGTTGAGGCAAAAGTTCTGGCACACCCTTACGGATATAATAAAAGCAGAGAACCGCTGATAAGCCTTGCGAAATGATGGTAGCAAGGCCTGCAGATTGAACTCCCAGATGCAATTGCGTAATGAAATAGAGATCCAGAACTACATTAACCAGAGCAGAGAAAATCAGAAATCCAAGCGCAGCTAGACTGTCCCCAATGGACCGCAACAAGCCTGCAAAAAGATTATAGGCAAAGCTGACACCGACACAAGTCACAATCATAGAAATATATTGATAAGATTGAGGAAGGATTTCTGCGGGGGTGTCTAGGTACTGTAAAAGAGGATACAAACCAAGAAAGCCCAGCAGCATAACTACAACACTCAAAAGAGCACCTAAAATCCAGGTGGCTGCTACTGCTTCCTTAATTTTTATAAAATTCCGAGCCCCGTAATAACGGGCAATGACAATTCCCATGCCATTGCCAACACCAAGAGTAAATCCTACAATCAGGTCAAAAATTGCTGTCGTCGCTCCTACTGCAGCCAAGGATTCTTGACCAAGAAAACGCCCAACAATCAAGACATCAGCAGTATTATAGAGCTGTTGAAAAATATTTGATAGCAAGATTGGGAAGGCAAAACTCAAAAGCGAGGGAAGAATCGGACCATGTATCAGGTCCACTGTTCGTTTTTTATTCATAAAGCTATTATATCAGCTTTCTATAGGAGCGACAAGAAACAGCAAACTATAGGCAATCTGAAAACTTGAACAAAGAATCGAAAAAGCAGTGGATTCCTCCACTACTTTGACAGCTTATTCTTCAATTTCGATTTCAAGCTCGTCGCCTAGGTCAAGAGTTACTTCTTCATTCACAGAATCTGCTTGAACTGCTTCATCTTTTTTAGTTTCAACGCCTTCTACAGAAGCTTCCTCTCCATCAATCAAACCAAATTGAACACGGACTTGATGGTCAATTTCATCAAAGATTTCTGGGTTATCTGCCAAGTATTTCTTAGCATTTTCAGAACCTTGCCCGATTTTCTCATCCTTGTAAGAGTACCAAGCTCCTGCTTTTTTGATGATATCCAAATCGCTTGCGATTTTCAAGAGTTCACCAGTCTTAGAAATCCCTTCTCCGTACATGATTTCAACGAAGGCTTCCTTAAATGGTGGAGCTACCTTGTTTTTCACGACCTTGATTTTAGTTTCTTTACCGACATTGGTATCTTTTTGGTCACCAGTTCCCTTGATTTGCGTACTTCCACGAACATCCAAACGGACTGATGCGTAGAATTTCAGAGCACGTCCACCAGGAGTTGTTTCTGGATTTCCAAACATGACCCCAACTTTTTCACGTAATTGGTTGATAAAGATGGCAATTGTTTTGGTTTTATTGATAGAAGCACCGAGTTTACGCATGGCCTGACTCATCATACGAGCTTGCAAACCAACGTGGCTATCTCCGATATCTCCATCAATTTCCGCACGAGGTACAAGGGCTGCAACTGAGTCGACCACGACAAGATCTACAGCACCTGAGTCAATCAATTTTCCTGCAATCTCAAGACCTTGCTCTCCTGAGTCTGGTTGTGACAAGAGCAATTCGTCAATATTGACACCAAGAGCCGCAGCATAAGCTGGATCAAGGGCATGTTCCGCATCTATAAAGGCTGCAATACCACCTTCTTTTTGCGCTTGCGCAACTGCATGAAGGGCAACCGTTGTCTTACCAGATGACTCTGGTCCGTAGATTTCAATGATACGTCCCTTAGGATAACCACCTGAACCAAGGGCAATGTCAAGCGCCAAAGAACCTGAACTCATCACTTGCACCTTTTGCTCGGCACGTTCACCCAAACGCATGATTGATCCTTTACCAAAGTCTTTCTCAATCAGTTTAAGAGCGTCATTCAGGGCTTTTTCACGTTCAGCCCCGAATTTTTTTGAAATTTCATCTAATTTTTTTGGTTTTTTCGCCATTCTATTCTCCTACATTCTAATGGTCCTCAGACCTATCTACTATTATATCAAAAGTTAGTCACTTAATAAAGCCTTGCGAACTAGGTTAAAGGCATGCATAACCGCAATGTGACGTACATCTGCTCGACTTCTGCCTCCAATATTAACCTTGATGACCTCAGTTCCATGCTCCTGTGCCAATCCTAGGAAGACTGTCCCAGCTGGATACCCTTCTAGGTTATCTGGTCCTGCCACTCCAGTCAAACTAAGACCAAAATCAGACTGGGTCTTACTTCGTGCCTGCTCAGCCATCTTCTGCGCTGTAAATTCAGACACCACACCCTGTTCTTCTAAATCCTTGGCAGGAATATCCAACATCCTTGATTTTTCCTCCAAGCTATAGGTCACAAAACCACCCTTGAATATACTTGATGCACCCGAAAAATCTGCCACAGTGGCTTGGAAAAGCCCTGCCGTCAAACTCTCAGCAGCCGTGATGGTTTTCCCTTGTTTTTTCAGCTCTTCTACCACAATGCTAGCTAAACTAGTTTCTTCCCCATAACCATAACAAAGATCTCGTAAAGAAATTCCTTCGAAAGTCTGGCGGTCCAAGATTTGATTTTCCAAGATATCCAGCGCTTGATTCGCCTCTTCTTGACTGCTAGCTTTTGTTGACAGACGCAGAGTGACTTCTCCTGTCTTAGCATAAGGGGCCAAGGTCGGATCTGTTTGATTATCAATCAAATCAGACAAAATCGTAACCAACTGACTTTCGCCAATCCCAAAGAAACGAAGAACGCGGGAATATAGCTTACTCCCTGTCATCAACTTAGGTAGAAGTTGGTTTAAAACCATGGGTTTTAATTCACTTGGTGGACCGGGAAGGACGACATAGTTCACTCCATCGACTTCCAATATTCCCCCCACAGCCAGTCCTGTTTCGTTTGGTAGTGGAGTCGCCCCTTCTACAAGTTGAGCTTGTCTTTCATTATTCGGTGTTCGGGCATAGTCTGGTCTCTGGGCAAAAAAGACATCCAACTTCTCCTGCGCCTGAGGATCGAAGACTAATTCTTTCCCTAAAAATTTAGCTAGGGTTTGTTTGGTTAGATCGTCCTCAGTTGGCCCCAAACCACCTGTCAAAATCACCAGACTGCTACGTTGACTGGCAATCTCAAGCAGGGATAAGAGACGAGCTTCATTGTCTCCTACAGCCGTCTGAAAATATACGTCTACCCCAATCTCTGCTAGTTTTTCTGATAAAAACTGAGCATTGGTATTGACAATCTGTCCTGTCAAAATCTCTGTTCCAACAGCAATGATTTCTGCTTTCATGTTTCCTCCTACCTATCTATTCGTACTTTTTTGAAAAAATCGCAGGAAATTTCCCACGATTTCATTATTAATTTTGTTCTATTTCTACACTTGAAGCATTCGTTGGTGTAGCAGTTCTTCCAAGGGCCACTTCGTATAAAACAGCATTGGTTTCTACTTCAGTTACTTCCTCTTTACCTAGTGAACGGCGTAAGAGATTTTGCATTTCTAACATATGCTCAGTTGTAACAATCTGGTAAGAAATGCCCTGCAGTTCCGCATCTTCTCCGCGCAATTGATGTGTTTCAATATTCTTGAAAGAATCTTGATAACCAAGTAATTGTGGAATACTTTTCGCTGACAAATCAACGTTTGTTTGCATATTAGTACTTAGAGCTTTTAAGATAGATTGATAGTGACTAACACTATTCAAACTAAGAACTTTTTCAACAACCTTTTGAATGACTTCACGCTGACGTTTCTGACGTCCGTAGTCCCCTTCTGGGTCCTGGTAGCGCATGCGAGAATAAACAAGAGCTTCATCTCCATTTAGAGTTTGTTGCCCAACACCAATGGAAATTTTATTAAATTCTTCCTGGTCAGTAATCGAAATTGGAAAACCGAGTGTATTATTTACAGTCACCCCGCCAACTGCATCAACCAATTGTTGCAGCCCCTGCATATTCACCATAACGTAACGATCGATATGAATATTCATCATTTTCTGGATAGTTGAGATAGCTAATTCCGCACCACCACCAGCGTAGGCGGCATTTAGTTTAGCTTCCTCAACACTACCATCTTTATGCTGAATTTTAGTCAAGATATCACGTTCCAAACTTAACATCGTTGTCTTTTTCGTGTGCGGATTAACCGTCAAGAGAATCATGGAATCACTATTTCCCTCCCAAGGATCAGTTCGTTCCACATTTCCAGTATCAACCCCCATTAAAAGGATCGTTAAGGGTTCAGTCGCCTCAATAACATTGGTTTCTTCACCAATTTTTTTATAAGTTCTTGATAAAGTTTCTGTACCTTGTTGATAAATGGTATAAGCAAAAACACCCACACCCAAAACTGTCACAGCTAGAAAAGCTAGCACCATTCCAATAATTTTTTTAACCATATTTCTATCAATCTATCAGTCTACCCATCAGGTAAACATCTATAAATTTCCCTTCTTCTATGTACGCACCGCGCTCTTGTCTACCTTCAATTACAAAACCATTCTTTTGATATAAATGAACTGCAGCTTGATTACGAGTTTGGACAGTCAGTTGGAGACGACGCAAAATGCCACTTGCTTGTGCCCACTCTATCGCTTCTTCTAACAAAAAACTTCCCAAGCCATTATTCCAATATCTTTTTCCAATCACAATGAAGAGATCACCGATATGACGGACTCTCTTGCGCTGGTCAGCTGTAATATTTACAATACCAGCAATTTCATCATTCAGCAAGGCAAGTAAAATGATTTGATTTTCCGAGTGAGCCTGTTTATCCAAAAACAACTCCATCTCAGTATCTGTCATCAAAATACCATCCCTGTCCAGACTGGTAAAATCTGTTTCTACACTGACACGATTTAAAAATGTCACTAACTCAGCAGCATCATCAGGTTCTGCTTCTCTAATGAGTAACTCATACTCCATGTTGAAGCTCCTCTAAGAGTTTTTCTGCACGTAAACCCTTTGCTTGGAAATTCAGCCTGCGACCGTCTTCTTCTTTTAGAATTTCCAATTCTAAATAAGTATCTGGTAAGGCATCACCTAAAAGATGTCCCCACTCGATGACAGTCACGCCGCCACCAAAGAGAAACTCATCTAAATCAATAGAATCAGCATCCCCCTCTATACGATAAACATCTAAATGATAAAGAGGAAGACGACCTTCATACTCCCTCACAATAGTATAGGTTGGACTCTTAATCATCTGAGTAATCTGTAACCCTTTAGCAAGACCTTTTGTAAAGGTCGTTTTGCCTGCCCCAAGTTCTCCAGTTAGAATTAAGACATCATTCTTTTCTAATAAACAGCCCAAACGTTCACCTAGGCACTGCAACTCTTCTTCGTTTTTAGTGTACATGTTTCTATTATACCAAAAAGTTGTCCTTTGTCGAGATATTATCTATGAATTCCATATTACAAGTTGTAAAACTTGGACATCTCTTCTTTTACCTTTAAAATAGAAACAGCAAGAAGACAACTAACAAGATATCTCTCATCAAGTGGCTATAAAATGAAACTTCCCAGCGAATAACTTTTGGCACCAACAATCTTAAGAAAAACATTCCCAAGGCAATATAAAAGGTCATGGATAATATTGACCAGGGATTTCTAAGAATGATTAAAATAACTAGTCCACTAATAAAACACATTTCCTTCTTACCCAAAATCTTTTTCAAGCCATATACATACTTCTGAATTGGCAGAAAAACTAACAAATCAATACCAAATAAGAAAAAGAAACTCGGTAGAAAGGCTTCCACAAACCCTTCTACGGATGTATTTCCTGCAAGGATATGTTCTATGACAATTAAAGCTAAACCCAAAACATTTACCAATAGCAACAGGCTATACAAGAATTGTTGCTTATCTTCCTTAAAAACTGAATAAGATTGATTTCCCTGCCCTCTATAGTAGTTTAACCCTGCACCAATACTGGCAAGGAGCAACATGCCAACTAAATAATAGAAGCAGTTTTGATTTAACATCAAGGCCCAAGTCGATAAACTTAAACAAGAACAGCTACTAAGACCAAAAAACGTCAGCAATAACAAAACTCTAATTTGCTTTTTCATTCTTTCCATCATTCTTCCTCCCTTACTTGCTCTTATTATAAGCTAGAAATTCTCATCATTGCTAGAATATTTCTCAACTGTCAGTTTTCTACTCTAAAATGTAAAAAAGTTTGATGCAAGTAACCCTTACATCAAACTTTTACTACTTTCCGTCAAACCAAAGAGCAATTTCGCGCTTAGCTGACTCTTCTGAATCTGAACCATGTACAACATTTTGGATAACCTCATTTTCTCCAGCAGCTTTTGCAAAATCACCTCGAATCGTTCCTGGTAAAGCTTCTTCTGGACGAGTTGCCCCCATCATAGTCCGCCAAGTTTCGATTACTTTGGGACCAGAAATGATACCTACAAGAACCGGTCCTGAAGTCATAAATTCACGAATCGGTGGGTAAAAACTTTGACCAACCAAGTCCTGATAGTGCTGATCAATTAACTCTTCTGAAACCTGTGAACTCAACTCCAATTTTTCGATTGTAAATCCACGTTGTTCGATGCGTTTCAACACTTCACCCACTAGCCCTCTTTTTACACCGTCTGGTTTAATGATAAAAAATGTTTGTTCCATACCTGTCTCCTTTGTCAGCTTCTTTCTTTTATTTTACCACATTTCATGGAAAAATGGAGAAAGTTTTCAGAAAAGAGAAAGAGAACCCGAAGGCTCTCTCATTCTCTCTTATTCTACTGTTTCTTCCACAGTTTCAACGGCAGTATCCACAACTACTTCTGTTGTTTCTTCATTCCCTTCTTCCTCTACTGGAGGGTTAAGGTATTCTTCTTCGTTAACAGCATGTGGTTCAAGGTTACGGTAACGAGCCATACCAGTACCTGCTGGGATGATCTTACCGATGATAACATTTTCTTTAAGTCCAAGGAGATGGTCTTTCTTACCACGGATAGCTGCGTCAGTAAGGACACGAGTTGTTTCCTGGAAGGAAGCCGCTGACAAGAAACTGTTTGTTTCAAGTGAAGCTTTGGTAATTCCCATAAGGACTGGTCGACCTGTCGCTGGCACTCCACCTGCGATAAGAACATCTTTGTTGGCATCTGTAAAGTCATTGATATCCATGAGGGTACCCATGAGAAGATCTGTGTCACCTGGATCCATGACACGGACTTTACGGATCATTTGACGAACCATTACCTCGATGTGTTTGTCACCGATTTCTACCCCTTGGCTACGGTAAACTTTTTGTACTTCGCCGAGAAGATAAGTTTCAACTGACAAGACATCACGGACTGCAAGGAGACGTTTTGGTTGGATAGAACCTTCTGTAAGAGCAGCACCACGCGCTACTTGGTCCCCAACTTCAACACGCATACGAGCTGTAAATGGAACGACGTATTCACCTTCGCCAGTTTCACCCTTAACAAAGACTTTCTTAGTACGAGTTGATGCATCTTCTTCGATAGCAGTAACTTGTCCTTTAACCTCTGTGATAACCGCTTCCCCTTTAGGATTGCGGGCTTCAAAGATTTCTTGGACACGAGGAAGACCCTGAGTGATATCGGTATTTGAGGCAACCCCACCCGTGTGGAAGGTACGCATTGTAAGCTGTGTACCAGGTTCCCCGATAGATTGGGCAGCGATTGTACCAACTGCTTCACCAACTTCAACCGCATCACCAGTTGCCAAGTTGATACCATAACAGTGACGGCAGACACCATGACGAGTGTTACATGTAAATACAGAGCGGATAGTCACTTCTTCCACACCAGCGTTGACAATTTCACGCGCCTTGTCTTCTGTAATCAACTCATTTGGACCAATGATCACTGCACCAGTTTCTGGATGTTTAACAGTTTTCTTAGTGTAACGACCATTGAGACGCTCTTCGAGTGATTCGATCATCTCTTTTCCTTCTGCGATAGAGCGGATCAAGAGACCACGATCTGTTCCACAGTCGTCCTCACGGATGATAACGTCTTGGGCAACGTCAACCAAACGACGAGTCAAGTAACCTGAGTCGGCTGTCTTAAGGGCCGTATCGGTCATACCTTTACGGGCACCGTGAGTTGAGAAGAACATTTCGAGTACTGACAAACCTTCACGGAAGTTTGAAAGGATTGGCAATTCCATGATACGTCCGTTCGGAGCAGCCATCAGACCACGCATACCGGCAAGCTGTGAGAAGTTTGAGATGTTACCACGGGCTCCAGAGTCCATCATCATAACGATTGGATTCTTAGGATCTTGGTTGGCAATCAAACGTTTCTCAAGTTTTTCACGGGCAGCACGCCATTCAGCTGTAACAGCATTGTAACGCTCGTCTCTGTAATCATACCACGACGGAATTGTTTGGTGATTTGTTCTACACGTTTGTGTGATTCTTCAATGATTTCAGCCTTGTCATCAACGACTGGGATATCGGCGATACCCACTGTCAATCCTGCAAGAGTTGAGTGGTGGTAACCGAGGTTCTTCATACGGTCAAGTAGGGCAGAAGTTTCTGTCGTACGGAAACGTTTGAAGATTTCAGCGATGATATTTCCAAGGTTTTTCTTCTTGAATGGAGGGTTGAGTTCAAGTTTGCTGATTGCTTCCTTGATATCTCCACCAAGTGGCAAGAAGTATTTAGCTGGAACGCCTTCTGTTAAGTTAGCATTGTTTGGTTCTTGCAAGTATGGTAGACCCTCTGGCATGATGTCGTTGAAGAGGATTTTACCAACTGTTGTAAGCAAGACCTTATGTTTTTGCTCTTCTGTCCATGGTTTGTTGAGGCTGTCTGTTGCGATACCAACACGTGAGTGGAGGTGAACATAACCATTACGGTAAGCCATAACCGCTTCATCACGGTCTTTGAAGACCATTCCTTCACCTTCACGACCAGCTTCTTCCATGGTCAAGTAGTAGTTACCCAAAACCATGTCCTGAGATGGAGTAACAACTGGTTTACCATCTTTGGGGTTCAAGATATGCTCAGCAGCAAGCATCAAGATACGTGCTTCTGCTTGGGCTTCTTCTGAAAGCGGTACGTGGATGGCCATTTGGTCCCCGTCAAAGTCGGCATTGTAGGCTTCACAGACAAGTGGGTGCAAGCGAAGGGCCTTACCATCAATCAAGACTGGCTCGAAGGCTTGGATACCCAAACGGTGAAGGGTCGGTGCGCGGTTCAAAAGCACTGGGTGTTCTTTAATCACTTCTTCAAGGATATCCCAGATACGTTCGTCTCCGCGTTCCACCAAGCGTTTAGCTGCTTTCACGTTTTGCACGATATCACGCGCAACGATTTCACGCATCACGAATGGTTTAAAGAGCTCGATCGCCATTTCACGTGGCACACCACATTGGTACATCTTAAGCGTTGGACCAACGGCGATAACGGAACGTCCTGAGAAGTCAACACGTTTACCGAGCAAGTTTTGACGGAAGCGTCCTTGTTTACCTTTAAGCATGTGGCTCAATGATTTAAGAGGACGGCTACCTGGCCCTGTGATTGGACGACCACGACGACCATTGTCAATCAAAGCGTCAACCGCTTCTTGAAGCATACGCTTCTCATTTTGAACGATGATACCTGGTGCATTCAACTCAAGCAAACGAGCCAAACGGTTGTTACGGTTGATAACACGGCGGTAAAGGTCATTCAAGTCAGATGAGGCAAAACGGCCACCATCCAACTGCAACATTGGACGAAGATCTGGTGGAATAACCGGAAGGATGTTGAGAATCATCCATTCAGGTTTGTTTCCAGACTTGTAAAAGGCATCCAAAACATCCAAACGACGGATAGCTTTGACACGTTTTTGTCCAGTCGCTGTTTTTAACTCTTCTTTGAGTTCAGCAATTTCTTTTTCAAGATCTACTTGTTTCAAGAGGTCTTGGATAGCTTCGGCACCCATCTTGGCAACGAACGATCCATAACCATACTCACGCAAGCGCTCACGGTATTCGCGCTCTGTCATGATAGACTTGTGCTCAAGTGGTGTATCCTTAGGATCAATCACCACATAAGCCGCAAAGTAGATAACTTCCTCGAGGGCACGGGGACTCATATCAAGGGTCAAGCCCATACGGCTTGGAATCCCCTTGAAGTACCAGATGTGAGATACAGGAGCTTTCAATTCGATATGCCCCATACGCTCACGACGAACTTTTGTACGCGTTACTTCAACCCCACAACGGTCACAAACAATTCCTCTGTAACGAATGCGTTTGTACTTACCACAAGCACATTCCCAGTCTTTTGTAGGACCAAAGATAACTTCATCAAAGAGTCCTTCACGTTCTGGTTTCAAGGTACGGTAATTGATTGTTTCAGGTTTTTTGACTTCTCCATAAGACCATGAACGGACTTTGCTTGGAGAAGCTAGGGTGATTTGCATACTTTTAAAACGATTTACATCAACCACTATTTCTTCCCTTTCTATTCTAAGTGAACTGCTTATTCTTATTCAGCAGCTTCTTCTGTTGTTTCCGCTTTTGTTGCTTTCTCAGCTTCTTCAGCTTCAAAGGCTGCTTTAGCCTCTTGTGCTGCTTTTTCACGGGCTTTTTCAAGGTCATCTACGTGGATGACATCTTCGTCCATTCCTTCATCCAAGTCACGAAGTTCCACTTCTTGGTCATCTTCGTCAAGGACACGCATGTCAAGACCAAGAGATTGCAATTCTTTGACAAGAACTCGGAAGGATTCTGGAACACCTGGTTTTGGAATTGGTTTTCCTTTTGTAATGGCTTCATAAGCTTTCAGACGTCCGTTGATATCGTCAGACTTGTAAGTCAAGATTTCTTGAAGGACATTTGACGCACCGTAAGCTTCAAGAGCCCAAACCTCCATCTCACCGAAACGTTGTCCACCAAACTGAGCTTTCCCTCCTAGTGGTTGTTGGGTAACAGTTGAGTAAGGTCCGACTGAACGCGCGTGCAATTTATCATCAACCATGTGGTGGAGTTTGATCATGTACATGACTCCGACAGAAACACGGTTATCAAACGGTTCCCCAGTACGTCCATCGTAAAGGATTGTTTTGGCATCGCTATCCATACCAGCTTCTTTAACAGTTGACCAAAGGTCTTCAGAACTTGCTCCGTCAAAGACTGGTGTTGCGATGTGAATACCAAGAGTACGAGCAGCCATACCAAGGTGGAGCTCCATAACCTGACCAATATTCATACGTGATGGCACCCCAAGTGGGTTCAACATGATGTCGACTGGAGTTCCGTCTGGAAGGTAAGGCATGTCTTCTACAGGAACGATACGAGAAACAACCCCTTTATTTCCGTGGCGTCCGGCCATCTTATCTCCGACCTTGATCTTACGTTTCTGAGCGATGTAGACGCGAACCAGCATATTAACACCTGATTGCAATTCATCTCCATTTGCACGTGTAAAGATCTTAACATCACGAACGACACCATCGGCACCGTGTGGTACACGAAGAGAAGTATCACGCACTTCACGAGATTTATCTCCGAAGATAGCGTGCAAGAGACGTTCTTCAGCTGAAAGGTCTTTCTCACCCTTAGGTGTTACTTTACCTACAAGGATATCACCTTCTTTAACCTCAGCACCGATACGGATAATACCCATTTCGTCAAGGTCTTTAAGAGCGTCTTCCCCAACATTTGGAATTTCACGAGTGATTTCTTCAGGCCCAAGCTTTGTATCGCGCGTTTCTGATTCGTATTCTTCAAGGTGAACAGATGTGTAGACATCGTCTTTCACCAAGCGTTCGCTCATGATAACGGCATCCTCGAAGTTGTAACCTTCCCAAGTCATATAGGCAACGATTGGGTTTTGTCCAAGCGCCATTTCTCCATTTTCCATAGAAGGTCCGTCAGCGATGAAATCGCCTTTTTCAACAACATCGCCAACTTTTACAAGAGTGCGTTGGTTGTAAGCAGTACCTGAGTTTGAACGACGGAATTTTTGGATGTGGTAAACGTCCAATGAACCATCTTCATGACGAACTTCTACCTTGTCAGCATCTGCATAGGTAACTTTACCGTCATACTGAGCAATCACAGCAGCTCCTGAATCGTGGGCTGCTTGGTATTCCATACCAGTACCAACGTAAGGTGCTTTTGGATTAATCAATGGCACAGCCTGACGTTGCATGTTGGCTCCCATGAGGGCACGGTTGGAGTCATCGTTTTCCAAGAAAGGAATACATGCTG